>WVXK01000065.1:0-31266 GCA_011773515.1 Deltaproteobacteria bacterium | reverse complement strand
GACGTGGTAAGCGTGCTCAACCAGCACCGAAGCAGGGACCCCGTTCCCCCGCGTCGCATCCTGCGCGAAATACCCGAAGAGCTGGACTCGCTCATCCTCACGATGCTGGCAAAGGACCCTGAAGAACGGGTGAGGGACATGACGGGCATTGCACGGGTATTGAAAAAATACGTGGTGATGCCGGTTCCGCAGGAGAACTCGGCATCGCCCGGATGAAAACCACATACACCCCACTCGCAGAGTTTGGGGGAAATCGTTGAAAAAAACAACGGGCAGGGAGCACATATCATGGCAAAACTCATCGTAACACTGAAAGGGAAGACGCTGAAGGAGATCGAACTCGTAAAAAACGTTCCCATCACGATCGGCAGGGACGCGTCAAACGCACTCCAGCTGGAGAACCCGTCCGTCTCCCGGCATCATGCGAAGATATTCAAGCAGGGATGGCCGTTTTTCATCGAGGACCTGAAAAGCACGAACGGCACGTACCACAACGGGAACAGAATTAACTGGAAAGTAGCCCTGAACAACAAGGACAGGATCACCATCGGGAAGCACACGCTGATATTCCTGGACAAGAAACTCGATTACGATGACGACGAGAGGCTGAAAAACCTCAACCCGGAAGACACCATCTGCATCCCCGACTATGAGAAATGACCCGCTAAAACTGCCGTGACCGGCCGTCCCCCGAGCGCCGGCCGGGGAAAAACCGCTGAATTTGAAGATTTTCAACGATACGCCCCATACTTTCGGGTTGCCGATTAGCTGTTGTGCCATGACTTTTGCTTACCCGGAACCTTGCACGCCTCCCATCGAGGGAACCTGCGTCAACCATCTCACTTCCTTCTCCTGCTGCAATGCCCTGTGCCATAACGACTTGGTCTCCAACACGACCACAGGTAGGGAAGAAGATGAACCATCTCGGGTTTTTCCTCATCTAAACCCATGATACACAGCCAAAAACGAAAGAGATGAGGAGACGTAAACCCAGATGAAAGACAAGGTATTCGAAAGAGTACAGTTTTACCGGGAAACCCTCGAGCGGCACAGGCGGGAGGGGATAACGGACCCCACGATAGCCCTGAGCGTGGAAACGGTCGAACTGCTGCTCGACTACATCGAGAAAACAGAGAAGGAGCAGGAACAGTATTTCGACATACGCATGGAAGCAGTAAACCTGCTCCCCACGATAGAGCGGTTTATCCAGCAGGGTTTTTCCTACGACGCAATTCACAAGACGGAAGAGCTGCTCAACAGAATCATCGGCTATAAATGACGACCGGCACGTATCTTTTGCCCGCTCTCCCGGCCCCGACGCGGTCCGGGACGTGAATGATCGTGCCGTGAACGCGGCTCGAGCCCACCGGGAATGCCCAGATCCAACAAGCTGTCCTAATCCGATTTTTCTGATGCGGGAAAGAGGTGAATCCTCTCCCCGTCGACGGCCACCTCCACCACCGCACCGGCTTCGGGGAAACGCTCCCGGCAAAATGCCGACAGCAGGCTCATCCCGGCTCTGAGATGAACGAGCCTTTCCCTTCCCAGCGTCTCGACGGAGACCACCGTGGCGCTGAAGGTCGGCACGGGAGGAACCTTCTCTCCAACCACCGTGACGTCTTCCGGCCTGACCCCCATCAGGCAGCTGCCGGCTCCCAGCTCCCGTGCCCTCTCTCTCCCGGACGACGGGACCTTTATCCTCACCCCGTCAAAGCTCAGGAAGAACTCCCCCTTATCGCGTGAAAGTTGCGCCTCTATCAGGCTCATCGGCGGTGAGCCGACAAAGGTTGCCACGAAGGGGTTCGCCGGCGCACCGTAAATCTCGTCGGGAGTCCCGACCTGCTGGACGATACCATCCTTCATGACCGCAATCCTGTCGCCGAGGGTCATGGCCTCCACCTGGTCGTGGGTCACATACACGGTTGTTATCCCGATCGTTCGCTGAAGGGCCTTCAGCTCAGACCGGGTGGCCAGGCGGAGTTTCGCGTCGAGGTTCGAGAGGGGCTCGTCGAGCAAAAAGAGGCAGGGGTTGCGGACAATGGCCCGCGCAATCGCGACACGCTGGCGCTCCCCGCCGGAGAGCTCCGCCGGCTTTGCGCCCAAGAGGCCCGATATCTCGAGCATCGCCGCCGCACTCTTCACCGAGTCCTCTATCCTCTTTTTCTCGAACTTTTTGATCCGCAGGGGAAATGCTATGTTCTCGAAGACCGTCAAGTGCGGGTAGAGGGCATAGGTTTGAAACACCATGGCCACGTTGCGGTCCCTGGCAGAGACGAAAACTCTCTTTCCCGCAGATGCAACGAGGGTTGAGCCGAACCAGATCTCTCCCGCCGTCGGCTTTTCGAGCCCGGCAACGAGGTTCAGGAGGGTGGATTTCCCGCACCCGCTCGGGCCCACGATGACGAAAAACTCACCCGGGGGAATCTCGATGCTCACCCCTGCAAGCGCCGTCACCCTCCTACGGGCGGTGAGGAATACCTTTCCGAGATCTTTCAGCGCGAGCTTCATCCCTTGACGGCACCCCCGGTCAGCCCCGAGATTATCCGGCGCTGGAAAATCATCGCCAGAATGATCACGGGAATCGTGGATATCACCGATGCAGCCATTACGGTTCCCCAGGGCAGTTGCCCGTGAAGTCCCTGAAAGAGGGCAATTCCCACCGGCACGGTCCTGGCGCGGAAGTCCGTGGTGAGCATCAGGGCGAAGAGGAACTCGTTGAAAGCGAAGATGAAGGCGAGCAGGGCCGCAGAGAGGATCCCGGGTGCGGCGACGGGAAGGATTACCCTGAAGAGCACCTTCCATCTCGTGCACCCGTCGACGAGGGCCGCACTGTCAAGCTCCCGGGGTATGCGGGACAGGTAGCTCACCAGAATCCAGAGCGTGAGGGGAAGTATCCAGGCTGCATAGGGCAAGACGAGGGATGCATGCGTGTTGATCCAGCCCAGGCCGGCCATGAGCTTGAAGAGATAGCCGATCGCACTTACCTGGGGAAACATCGATATGCTCAGAACGGACAGGACGATCACCACCTTTCCCGGCAGGGGGAGGCGGGTAATGGCATATGCAGCCGGCACCGCCGCGAAAACGGCGAGGAGGGAGCTGGCGCCTGCCACGACGATGCTGTTTCTGAGGTAATGAAGGAAGTGAAGCGAAGGGTCCGTGAGAATGCGGACATAATTGACGATCGTGGCACCTGTGTCTCCCGGGGAAAAAATCAGTTCCGGGCTCCTGGCAAGGCTCACCACTGCCATGTAGACGATGGGAGCCAGGGCAAACTGCAGCATGAAGGCGACACCAATGGCACACAGGACGGCTCTTACCCTCTCTTCCCTCACGCCACCACCTCCCTGAAGCGAAAGAGCTTGAGGTACAGCAGGGAGAGGGCGAGGGCCAAGAGAAACAGGGTGACAGATACTGCCGATCCGTATCCGAAATCTCCCGAAACGAAAAAGCGGTATGCGTAAATCGACAGCGAGGTCGTCGAGCCCCCGGGGCCGCCCCCCGTTACCACGTAGACGATGTCGAAAATTCTGAGACCGTCAATCGTCCTGAAGATGAGGGCAACAACCACCATCGGCATGAGGAGGGGAAGGGTCAGCCTGGTGAAGCGCCGAAAAAAACCTGCCCCGTCGACCTCGGCCTGGCGCCTGAGCTCACCGGGGATCGTCTGCAGGCCGGCCAGAAGTATTATCGACACGAAGGGAGTCGTTTTCCAGACATCGGCAAGGACAAGGGCAAAGAAAGCCCCGCCATCGGAGCCGAGCCAGTTCACCGGGGCATCCGCAATACCCGTCTTGAGCAGGAAAAAGTTGGCCAGGCCGAAGCTGTAGTTGTATACGAGCTCCCACACCCTTCCCGACACCGCCGCGGGAACCGCCCAGGGGATGAGAAGAGATACGCGCAGGATGCCCCGAAGGGGAAGCTTTTCATGCAGAAGGAGCGCGAAAGCCAGCCCGAGGAGCAGCTCCAGGGGCACCGAAACGGCGACAAAAAGAAGGGTGAACCGCGCGGACTGCAAAAATCCCCCGTCATGCAGGAGCCTGGTAAAGTTTTCGAAATGAACGAACTCTCTCGCATAAAAGGTGGTGTCCCGGAAAAAAGAGGTGACGAGCGTCCCCATAACGGGGTAGAGGGCGAAAAGGAGCAGAAAAGCGGCGAGGGGGAGAAGGAAGGCAACAGCTTCGAGGGTCTCTTTCGGCGTGTTCTTTTCCATGGGTCACGAACCTACTTTCCGGCGTATCGCTCGATTACCATCCGGCTTTCCCTCTCGGCTTCCACAAGGGCCTTCCGGGGTTCCATCTTCCCGGCGATGGCGGCGTTCAGGTGCCGCTGGATCACCGCCGAAAGCTGCGAATAGTAGGGAACGGTGGGCCTGGGGAGGGCACGTTCGAGGACGCCCCGCAGCTCCCGGTAGTGGGGGAACTTCGCAAGGATCTCTTCGTCCTCGTATATGTCCCTCCTCCCCGAATTCCATCCGAGGCCGCTTACGAGATTCTTCTGGGTCTCGTAGGAAAGGATGTACTGAACCAGTCTCCGGGCCTCCTGCTTGGCGTCGGAAAAGGTCGAAATACCGATGTGCCATCCCCCCAGGGTCGATACGCTCGAGCCCGACTCGAAATGTGGCAGGGGCGCTATGCCGACCCTTCCCCTGACGAAAGATCCCTTTTCCTGGTGAATCGCCCAGGCATAGGGCCAGTTCCTCTGGAAGGCGGCGTTTCCCATTTGAAAGAAGGACCGTACCTCCTCCTCCTTCATCTCCGTGAAGGTGTTCGGCGGCGAAATGGCCCTCCCGTGGATCAGGTCCCTCATGAGTTCCAGGGCAGTCACGTTTTCCGGGGTGTTCAGGCGTATGGTCCCGTCTTTCAGGATGATGCCTCCCCCATTCGACGCCGAAAACTCTAGAAAATTGCAAATCAGCCCCTCGTACTGGGCCCCCTGCCAGACGAAACCGTAAAAGGCGCGGTTCTTTCTTCGCTGCCCGGCCTGGATCTCTGTCGCCATGGCCACCAGCTCGCGCCAGGTCTCCGGCGGCCCCTCGTACCCGTACTTCGCAAGGAGGTCCTTCCTGTAGTAGAGGAGTCCCCCGTCGACGTACACGGGGAGGGCAAGCACCGATCCACCGTAGGTGTCGGCAAGGGCCAGCACCCGTTCGAAGAACACGCCGGCCCCGATCTGCCCGGCAATATCATCGAGTGGCTCCAGCCAGTTCGACCCGGCAAACTGGGAAATCCAGGCAACGTCCATGAGGAAAACATCCGGGTCGGCCTTACGTGACTTGAGGGGAACGAGAAGCCCCTGGCGCCTCTGGTCCGTATCCGTGGGCTGCCGGAGAAGCTGCACGCCGATTCCCGTCTTCTTCTCAAAGTCGTCGATTATCTTTACCCAGAACTCGATTTCCTTCGGTGCGCCCCCGAAGGCGATGGTCAGCTTCCCCCTTTTACCGCCGGCGCAACCGTAAAAGAGCGGGAGTGCCAGCGCAAAGGCCAGGAGGGCTGAAGGGATCTTTTTTCCAACCATTGTGGTGCCTTTCTTTTTCCGGGAACCATATCCCGCTAATACTTATGGTAATCGCTGCACCTTCTCCGGGCAAGTTCAAGGGGAGGGAGAAGCGAAGACATCGATTGGTCAGGTGGCCCTTCCCCCTTCCATGAATCGTTCTATATCAGTTGGCGGGTCCCGTTTTGCCGTTTACTCTTCACACCCTTCCAACGAAGAGTTACCGCCTCTTTCTTTTTATTTTTGATCACCTTGGGATGACGGGCACCACCGCTTTCCGGTCCACTGCCCCTCTCTTGCCTCGATATGGAACGAAAAGTTGGAGTAAAATAGAAAGAAATGAAGATATCCGAAATTATTCAGTTTCTGAAAACAGACATATGGAGAATCCGGGAGAGGGACCTTACCCCCTCGAAGTGGTTCCTGATCAGGCTGCTTCGGATCATCATACTGTCTCTTCGGGGCTTCACGGAAAAAAGATGCCAGCTGAGGGCGGCCTCCCTGACCTTTTATTCCCTCCTTTCGATCGTTCCCGTCGTTGCCATGATCTTCGGAATCGCCAAAGGTTTCGGGTTCGAGAGGGCTCTTGAAAAACAGCTGATAGAAAAACTTGCGGGGCATCAAGAGGTCATCTCGCGGGTCATAGATTTCGCCCACGCACTCCTCGAAAACACCCGGGGCGGCCTCATCGCCGGCGTCGGGGTGCTCCTTCTGTTCTGGTCGATCATAAAGGTTCTCTCGAGCATCGAGAGCTCATTCAACGATATCTGGGGCGTTAAAAAGGGCAGGAGCCTGGGGAGAAAGATCAGTGATTATCTCTCCCTCATCCTCATCTGCCCCGTGCTCTTTGTCATGTCGAGCGCGATAACGGTCGCGGTTGCCAGCAGGGTGAAGGTAATCGTCGACAGCATAGAGCTCCTGGGTCCCCTGAGCACCGGGATTTTCATCGCTTTGAAGCTACTGCCCTTCATGGTGATCTCCATCCTCTTCACCTTTATCTACATCTTCATGCCCAACAGGAAGGTCAACTTCACCTCAGGGTTGCTTGCGGGTATAACAGCCGGGGCCCTCTATCAGATCTTCCAGATTGCCTATATAAAATTGCAAATCGGTGTTGCCAAATACAACGCAATCTACGGCAGTTTTGCCGCGCTCCCCCTTTTCCTCATCTGGCTGCAGGTGAGCTGGATCATCATCCTTTCCGGTGGAGAGCTCTCCTTCGCCCATCAAAACGTTGACACCTACGAGTTCGAGCCCGACTGCCTCAATGTAAGTCACTCCTTTAAAAATCTGCTGAGCCTGAGAATCGCCCACCTGCTGGTGCACCATTTCCTGAACGGGGAAAAACCCCTCGACGAGGATGATATTTCCCGCACCCTGGAAATCCCCATCCGTCTCGTGCGGCAGATACTGTTCGAGCTCGTCAATGCGGGAGTCGTTTCCCAGATCCAGGTCAACGAGGAGAGGATGGTGGCATACCAGCCTGCCCTCAGCACCGACACGTTAACGGTGAAATACGTTATGGATGCTCTCGACCAGCAGGGAACCGACAAGATCCCCGTCGCCCGGACAGAAGAGATGAAAGTGCTGTCCGAGTGCCTGATAGCCTTTGGAGACGCCATAGACAAGTCACCGGCAAACAGACGCCTGAAAGACATATGACCGGATGAGGGAGGAAGGCTGAAAGGAAGAATGGTTCAACCGGAAACCGTTAACGGTAAACGGTTAACCGTAAACCGTAAACTGTTTTCATTCCGCATTCCGAATTCAGCATTCCGCATTACCATCCATGGTACTTCCCCCTGATTCCCTTTCCTGTGATTTTTGCCCCTGGACCGAAAAACTCCACATACATCTTCCATGATCGGCGATATTGTAGTAAATTGGATATTGTCCACCATATTGCTTAAACGCGCAATCCCCGTAAACTCAAAAGAGGAGGTGTTTCATGAAAGACCAGAGCAGGAGAGATTTCTTGAAGGCCATCGGCGCAGGCGCAGGTGTTCTCGTGTGCGGCAGTCTCGGGGCAAGGGAGGTCATGGCCTCCGAGAAAATGGCGAAGATCAAGGACAAGATCAAGATCGGGCACATCGCCATATTCTCCGGCCCCTACGGGACTTACGGGGAACTGCAGCAGAGGGGCTCGCAGCTCGCCGCAGAAGAGATCAAAAAGGCCGGGGGTATCCACGGCGCAGACGTGGAGGTCGTCTACGGCGACTCGAAGGGAAAGGCAGCAGAGGCGATCAAGCAGGCGAGAAGGCTCGTGGAATCAGAGAAAGTAGACTTTTTGATCGGCATCGACTCCAGCGGCGTCGTCCTGGGAATCGCGGAGGTGATGCCGGAGTTAAACCGCCTCCTCTTCGTCACCCACGCCGCCACCCACAAGCTCACGGAAGAGAAGGTCTACAAGGAGGGGAACAAGAACGTGTTCCGCCTTGCAGCAAACGTCTACCAGGACGGCATCATGGCAGCCATCGTCGGCACCCACATGCCGGTCAAGCGGTGGGCTGGCGTTCATCCCGATTACGCCTACGGATACGACTCGTGGGATCTCTTCCAGAAGTCCCTGAAAAAGCTGCGCCCCGACGTGGAGTTCGTGGGAGAGGCATGGACGAAATCGGGGACGACCGATTTCAAACCCTACATCTCTTCGATCCTCGACAAGAAGCCCCAGGGGGTTTTCTCGGTCCAGTGGGGGCCCTCCCTGATCACCTTCGTCCGGCAGGCCATCGAAATGGGCCTCTTCGACGCCCTGAAGTACAAGAACGGGTACGCCTTCGTGAACCCGATGGGTTCCTCCATCGACGTGATGGAGGCTCTTGCGAAGGAATATCCCGAGGGTGCCTGGATATCGGGGAGATACATCTGGTCATACCCGCCGACCCCGATCAACAGCAACTTCGTCAAAGCGCACTTCGCAAAATACCAGCACCTCCCGGCATACAGCGGCGCCACGTCCTACACGGCCGTGTACCTGATCAAGAAGCTCGTGGAGGCAACGGGAACCATGGACATCAAGACCCACATCGAATTCCTGGAGGACCTGACCATCTACTGTCCCCTCGGGACGGTGCGGCTCCGCAAGGAGGACCACCAGGCGATATACGACGTTCCTTTCGGCCAGGTAAAGCGCGACCCCGCCTTTCCGATTCCCGTCCTGACGAACATGATCAGCGCGCCCGCTGACCTGTACTACCGGAAGCCGCCCTTTGACGACGTGCCCCCCTACACGGGCTATCCACCCTTTGTCAAGATCTGACGGAATGGTTACAATGGGGGAGCAGCCGGCATTTCAGAGCTGCTTCCCCATGCCGTGAAAGGGCCGGTTACGCGCACATGAGAATCGAGTCGCTCATATTCCAGCTCCTCGTGGGTATCTCAACGGCTATGCTCTACTGGATCGTTTCGGTCGGGCTCACCTTCACCTTCGGCGTCACCCGTGTTCTCAACTTCGCCCACGGCTCCTTCTACATGTTCGGCGCCTACCTGACCCTGGCCCTCTTCACCGCCACCGGGAGTTTCGTGGCATCCCTTATCATCGCCTCGCTCTGCGTCGGGCTCATCGGGATCCTCTGCGAACGGGGGCTGATCCGCTTCTCCTACGCTCTCCCCGTGCCCTTCCAGCTCGTGCTCACATTCGGGCTCGTCCTGGTCTTCGAGGACGTGGTCCGCCTGTTCTGGGGCACGGCGCCACGGGTCATCCCCTCCCTGGGGACGGGGACCTTCACGCTCATGGGCAGGAGGTTTCCCCTCTACTCGGTGTACCTGATCATCATCGGCGCCCTCATCGGGGGCCTGCTCTACCTGGCCATCAACAGAACGAAGTGGGGGGTGATGATACGGGCAATGATTTCGGACATCGACCTGGCCATGGCCAACGGCATCAACCCCGAGGTCCTCTACTCCTCCTCATTCTTCGTGGGATCCTTCCTCGCGGGCCTCGGCGGGGCCCTGTCCCTTCCCATCGGGTCCGCGTCACCGGGCATGGGGGAGCACATCATCATCTACTCTTTCATCGTCACCGTCATGGGGGGCCTGGGAAACATCAAGGGAGCCTTCGTGGCCTCCCTCATTATCGGGATCGCCGAGTCGCTGGGGGCGCTCTACTTCCCCAACCTGACCATGGCCATACCCTACCTGATTCTCGCCTCGATACTGGTGTATAAACCCGAGGGAATCTATGGAGAAGTTTAACCTGAAAAAGAGCGCTCCGCCCTTTGCCCTGGCCCTTTTCGTCGTCATCCTCTTCCCCTTCCTGGGGACAAGCTACGGCGTCTACCTCATGGTGAAGATCGGGATCCTCTCACTGTACGCCATCGCCTTCAACGTGCTCTTCGGCTACTGTGGCCTGCTGAGTTTCGGCCACGCCCTCTTCTTCTCGGGAAGCGCATACGCCATTGCCATATCCCTGGTGGTGTTCGACCTTCCCCTCTGGGCGGGGATTGGCATCGCCCTCGCCGTCCCCGTGGCCTCGTCGCTGGTGGTCGGCTTTCTCTCCCTCCGCCACCGGGAGATCCACTTCGCCATGATCACCCTGGCCCTCTCCATGCTCTTCTGGGGCATCGTGGTCAAATCGAGGAATGTAACGGGCGGCGAGGACGGGCTCGCCGGCATCAGCAGGGGTATGAGCGTCAAATCCTTCTACTTCCTCTCCTACGGGGTGGTGTTTTTCTGCGCCGGGGTCATCTACCGGATCGTGAAATCCGATTTCGGCCTGCTCCTTCGGGGAATACGGGAAAACGAGGTGAGGATCAAATTTTCGGGCCACTCCATCATGAAGCTCAGGATCGCTGCCATGGTTGTATCGGCCCTTTTCACGGGCATCGCGGGAATACTCTGGACCTTCGTGGACGGCACGGCCACGCCATCGATATGCCACTGGTCCTTTTCCGCCATCCCGGTGATCGCCACCCTCATCGGAGGACCCCAGAGCTTCGCGGGACCCGTCGTGGGAACGGTGGTGTACGTCCTGGCGGAAGACATCATCACCAAATACACCATGTACTGGCAGGTTTTTCTCGGCGTCCTCATCCTGGCCATCGTCCTTTTCTTCCGGGGAGGAGTGGTGGGCATCGTTACGGAGAAGCTTTTGTCCCCTGCCTTCAAAAGGGCAAAGGGAGGAACATAGTGTTTCTCGCCACCGAAAAGATAACGAAGAGTTTCGGCGGGCTCGTGGCCGTGAACGATGTATCCGCCTCTTTTGAAAAGGGCGTCATCACGGCCATCATCGGCCCAAACGGCGCCGGGAAAACGACCTTCGTGAACGTCTGCACCGGGGTGTTCAGGCCCGACAGGGGAGAGGTGCTCCTCGGGG
Organism: Deltaproteobacteria bacterium; assembly: GCA_011773515.1. NCBI lineage: Bacteria > Pseudomonadati > Myxococcota > Myxococcia > Deltaproteobacteria bacterium. The sequence goes on along the minus strand of WVXK01000065.1, from coordinate 20,456 downwards.
GCAGGGACGTAACCCCCCTTCCCCCCCACGAGAAGGTAGCCCGTGGGCTCGGAAGGACCTTCCAGATCAAGAACATATTCCAGGGGCTCTCGGTGAGGGAGAACGTGAGGATTCCGCTCCTCTCACGGAAGCCGCCGGTGGACGTGGAGGAAGGAACGTCGAGGCTGCTTGCCCTGGTCAACCTGGGAAGGTTCGCCGATGGCGAGGCGTCGAGCCTCTCCCACGGCGACCAGAAGCTGCTGGAAGTCGCCATGTGCCTGGCCCTCGAACCCGAGGTCATCTTCCTCGACGAGCCCATGGCGGGGGTGAACCCGGCGGACCGGGGCAGGATCATGGATATCATACGCGATCTCAAAGAGCGGGGGCTCGCGGTAATACTGATCGAGCACAACATGGACGCCGTGTTTGCCGCGGCCGACAGGATTCTGGTCATGCACCGGGGGAGCATCATCGCCGACGGGCTCCCGGAAGAGATAAGGAGCAACCAGGAAGTCATTGACATCTACCTTGGTGGTCTCGAATGAGCGACACGATACTGTCGGTAAAAAACCTGTGCGCCAACTACGGGAAGAGCCAGATCACCTTCGGTGTCTCCCTGGAGGTCGAGCGGGGAGAGGTGGTTGCCCTGATCGGCAGAAACGGCGTGGGAAAGACCACGACGCTTCGGTCAATCGTCGGGCTGGTGGAGAAGCGGGCGGGCCGGGTGGAATACCGGGGCCGTGACGTTACCGCGATGAAACCCTACACGATAGCGAGGATGGGGCTCCTCTACGTCCCCGACGCGGGGGGGGTATTTCCAAACCTCACCGTGGAGGAAAACTTCAGGCTGTCGGTGAAAAAGGGCCACTTCACCCCGGAGTACGTCTACGGCACATTTCCCCAGGTAAAAGAGCTCAGACGGCGCAGGGGCGAACAGCTCAGCGGGGGCGAGCGAAGGCTCGTGGGAATTTCACGGGGCCTCCTGGCAAACCCGGAGATGCTCCTGATCGACGAGCCCTCCGAGGGGCTCGCCCCGTCAATCGTGAAGGAGATTGCCCGGATCATTACACGGCTCAAGGAGGAGAAGCTCTCCATGCTGATCGCCGACCAGAACCTCCCCTTCGTCCTGACCGTTGCAGACAGGATCTTCATCATGGACAACGGCCATATCAAGGCATCGGGAGCTGCGAAAGAGCTTCCCCGGGAGATAATCGAGAAACACCTCGCCGTGTGAAAAGATACTCTTGACCCCGCACTGCCTTCCGCGTTCGCGCTGCCGGATCCGGCAGCGCTGTTTTCCGGTGCCACGGACCCGGGAATGTTCCTGCCCGTACTCCGATACCGGCAATGGCCGTTCATCATTCTGAAAGGTTGCATTATATTGGAAAAAATATATAATTAAATGTAATGGCCCTGATAGGATTTCTGCCGCTGCATTTGACCTCCCAACCCGGTTTCGGTTGGAGCACCAGATGGCGGAACAAATCAAAGTCAGGCCAGTGACGGAGCACGAGATCAGGAAGCACCTGGATGTTATCTGGTTCGTATCGGCGACGAGCCTGGAAGACTCGATGCGGTACTGGCCACCGAGAATGAGTGACGAACCGGAGATCATCACCTGCGATGAGCACGCGGAGGGATAACACCCGCGGCCCCCTGCTCCCGTCTGTACGTTGAAATCTCCCGAGATGAGAAGAGGACAGGTACGCACGGGGATACGTGAAAGCGCTACCGTCACCGATTCCCCATCATAGCCCTGCCGCATACCACCTTCGATGCCTTCCCGATACTGATGCAATAACCACGGTCGCACAGGATACTTTTCCATTTTCTTCAAAACGCAAAAAAACCCGCCCCCCTTCGACTCATCTAAAGAAAGAGAGGTGACAGATGGACGAGGCGGAAAAAAATTTTCCCAAGTGGGAAACCCTCTACGAGGATGTAAAGGTCGAGACGATGCCCTGGTTCCACCCCGCCCTCGACCCGGACCTGGAACGGAGCCTTGCCGAGCTCGGCATCGTCTGTGGCTCCTTCCTCGATATCGGCACCGGCCCCGCAACGCAGGCGATTGCCCTGGCGAAAATGGGTTTCCGGGTCACGGCAACCGACATATCCGGCGCCGCGATAAAGAGGGGAAGGGGGCTCGCGAAGGAAATGGGGCTGCACATAGATTTTCGCCGTGACGACATTCTTGCAACATCCCTCATGGGGCCATTCGATTTCGTCTTCGACCGGGGGTGCTTCCACACCCTTTCCCCGGGCTATCGTGACCCCTACCTGCGGGTGGTCTCGAGACTGGTCCAAGGGGGTGGCTACCTCTTCCTCAAGTGTTTCAGCCACGAAGAGCCGATGGAGGACGGGCCCTACCGTTTCTCCCCGGAAGAGATACGCACCATATTCTCCGGCACCTTCGATACAGGACGCATCGAAAATACGGTATACCAGGGGACCCTCGATCCCCTTCCCAGGGCGCTCTTCTGTGTGCTGAAAAAAAGGTAGTCTCCACCCCGACCGGCAGGGGCCCGCCGTATCACCCGTCAATACGTGGGGGATCTCTTCACCCGCTTTTTACCGATGACAAGATATACGATAAGGCAGGAGGCTGCGATAAAAATGAGGAAAAGAAGCGCTTTCGGAAAAAATACCGACCTTTTATCCCTGATCTCGACCTTTCCCAGATAGATCCTCTCGCGCGAACCGGCGATACTTCTCCCCAGCTTCTCATAGTACAGGGAGGTGGTTGCTGAAAAATCCCGAAGATCCCTGTCGAGAGGAAACTGCAACCCCACCATTCTTTTCTCCTTCGGCCCCAGCCGCGTATCGTGGAGAACCTTCTTTGCCTGCATGAAGATTTCGGGAGGGGAGTGGAGAGGCCTTCCGCGCTCATCGCCGAGGAGGCGCTCGAGGTAGACGGTATTCTCGGCTACTTTCACCCCGCTCCCTTCAAATATCCGGGTGACGATGGCAATACGGTGGGACGGAATCCCCGTCGGCATGCGGTGTCCTGCCTTCTTGTTTGTCAGGTAAAGCTCGACTTCCAACCCGGCATCAGACCGTTCAATGGTACCCCAGACATCGAAGGCTTCGATCATCCGGCCGGGTACGTGCCCGCCCCTCATGGCGTGGTTGGAAGGGGACTTCTGAGATCTGAAAGTAGTTAAATACTTATCGTCTCCGTACAGTTCGGGCAGGTGGCAATACTGGCATTGAATTCCCTTTCCCCGGTAGAAGCTCTCCTGCCACTCGGAATAGGTGGAGATTATGGGAACACCATTTTGGTTGGTATAATTATGGCATCCGCCACAAAGCTCCCCCCGCAGCATTACGGGGGATGCTTCAATGCCGTGGTGTGCGCCGGCCGCAACTTCCCTGGAGCGTCTCTTCACCCCCGGTGTGTTGGTGAACCGGGGCAAAGCCCCATCGATCCGGACCTCCGTCACGGTGTGGCAGAAGCCGCAGGTGACGCCTTCACTCTCAATCGTTCCTCTTTCAATTGAACCCGCCAACAGCGCTGCCGCGGGAGTGTGGCAGTTGAGGCAAAGTTTTCCCTGTGACGGTTGTTTACTGTTCAGATCCTGAAAAACCTCCCTGAAAAGGGGATCGGTAGAAGACGATGCGTGCATGGAACCGCTCCACTGATCGTATATTTCCTCGTGGCATCCCCTGCAGGCACCGGCACTCAGAAACATGTGGGCACGCGTGGATGGAGTGAAAAACAGAGAAATGGCAAGGAAGATAAGGGCCACACCTTTGCATTTCCTGACTGCGGAGGGAGCTTCAGCGAGAAAATTGTCCATCATTCCCCTACCATCTAAAGAGGTATACGGCATTAAAAAGGCATGTAATTAACACCAGACAGGTAACCCATCAAGGGCTGTCTGGAAAACCCTTCTTCTCCCCGCACAGTTTCATGCTTAGAAGAATGGAGACCAATACAAAACATTGTAGTAATTATTCCCGGTAAGTCAAGAAAAGAGTGGAGGGAGGAAGCACCGGTGAGAGAACCTTCCTGCCCCGGCTTTTTCATCAGCACCCGTGGTATCCGCGGTCCCGTTTACAGGGCCGCTTGCTTGTTTGGAATTTGCCCTTTCAAGCGACGGGGAAACTCGATATCATTATAGTGTGCGAAAAAATCCCAACCGCACTTCGGAGCAAGGGCACATAACACCGGAAAGGCCGGGGGGAGAAATGGAGATCAGGATCGAGGGGAGATTTGAGGACCTTGCGTGGCAATGTGAATGCGGAAAAGAGGTAAGCGTGCACAGGATCATGTACTACACGAAAAACGGGGAGATCAAGTACCGTCCCCTGGTGGATGCGCACGTGCACGAGGCAACCGGCGAGGGGAAATTTCCGCGCATGAGGATGAACTGCCCCGAGCGGGATTGCGACAATTTCCAGATATTCATCGACAGGGTAACCCCCCTGCACGAGGGAAACAAGATCGTCGGGGCTGTTCTCGAGGGTCACTGCGACGGGATCTGCGAGAAGAGGGTCTTCCAGGGTTTCCCCGTTGAGAAGCCGGTGGCGTGACCTCCACATCAAAAGGGCATATTCAGCCCGCCCCTATCTTTTGAACAGCCCATCGACCTCCAACCCCTTCCTGCGTCTCTTTTTCCTGCGGCGGCGGCGGAAGATGAAGAGGATGAACGCAACGACAAAGACGATGAAAAACATGATGAGGGAGATGAGCTGCGTGTAGGTAACGGTGGGCTTTTCCCTGAAAGAGATGGCACGGCCCCTTTTGAAATATTTCTTCGCCGCAGATACCACCTCCTCCGGGGAGACCCTCTCGAGGAGATCTTCGTCGTTTACGAACCGCTCGTTCCTCTCCGCCTCGTAATACACCTTGGCGTAATAATCCGCCTTTTCGGCATTGGTCTGGTATGCCCGGGTCATTCCCAGGAGGAGACCACTTTTTACCTTCTTGAACTCCTCAGGCTTCACCTTTCCATCGGATACCTCGTCGATCACCTTCCAGGTGGCGGAGAGCGCTTCGTCCATCTTGCCGATATCGACGTCGGCAAGCACGTGGAATATGCCGTAATTCTTCTTCGCCGAAAACCAGGCACCCGGTGAATAGGCGAGCCCCTTCTGGATCCTCAGAAATTCGTACATCCTCCTGTCGAGGTATTCCCCGAGAACCCAGAGCGCCGGGTAATCGGGCGAACCCTTCCCCTCCGTCCTGAACAGGAGCCCGACCGTGGCGTCCGTATCGACAATGGGGGAGAAGGTCCCGGTCACCTCGCCGGGTTCCGCGGGGTAGGGGGGAATCTCCTCGCCTCCCCGATACGCGTTCCCCGGCTCCATCTTCCCGAAGGTTCTCTCTATCCTCTTCATCAGCGTTCCGCTGTCGAACTCCCCAACGGCAATGAGGATCATGTTGCGGGGGACGTAGTAACGGGTGTAGGCCGCACGTATCTCCTCCCTGGATATTCCCTCCGCCGTCTCGAGCCGGTCACGCCGGTACCTCTCGCCGGGCAATAGCGCTTCGTACGCCTTCGAAAATGCCGATTTCCCTATGCCGCGCCGGTAGAGCCACTTTCTCAGCTTCGACGGCCGGCCTCCCATCTCCCTGAGCAGAACCACCCTCGTCACCTCCACCTTCTCCGGCTCCATCTGCGAGTCGGTGACGATCTCGTGGAAAAGGTTCAGCCCCCGGCTCACATACCCGCTGTAGAGGTCCATCTCGAAGACGGTTGTCCGGTCGTTCGTCGAGGCGTTCCAGTTCCCGCCGTAGGATTTCACGATCTTTTCGAGCTCCTCCTCGGTGTGCTGCGAGGTCCCGGTAAACAGGAGATGTTCCAGGAAATGGGGAATCTCCCTCTTCCCGTGAGGGAAATCGAGGGTTCCCACCTTGACGACGAGGCGGAAGGAGACATTATGGGCGCCCTCCTGTACGTTTTGGACCACCTGCAGCCCGTTCTCGAGGACCGCGTATTCGGTGTCGTAGAGCCCGGGTGGGCTGTACTCACTCGCCCGGAGGAGATGGGGATGGATATGGAACACACAAGAAAGTAACGCTATGATCAAAAAGATCTGCCGCATGCCTCTATTTTCGAAACCACTCCTTGTTCTGTCCTTACAGGTTACAACAACCATACCAATTTTTTTCACAATCCTCCACTACCTCTTCGGGTTTTCAGGGAACGGTGATGCAGGCACACGGCGCTCTTTACAGCCCCCTGCTCTCGAACCAGAAAAAGAGAAGCAGTCCACCCATGACCAGGAGGAAGACGATGAACCAGTGGTTAACCCCTATCGCCTGGGAAAAGGTTATCTTGCCGAGGTTTCCCCAGGAAAGCACCGTTGCCTTCATCAGCGGATATACCTCCGCGTAGAGCGCCGCGCCTCCGATCATCCCGATGATTCCAAAGAGGGCATCCCACCTGCCTTCACCGATCGCGCCCGCCGAGGTTCCCGGGCAGTACCCGAGAAGCCCCCACCCAGCACCGAAGGTGAGGCCGCCCAGGATGTTCGCCCCCAGGTCAGTCGGCTTGACCGACAACTTCACCACGGCCATGTCGTGGAGCAGATATACGCCTGCCATTCCCACCAGAACCGCGGAAAGCATGAACTTCACGATCGTCATGTCCCTGAAAAGAAGCGCGCCAAGCTGCCTGTCGTAGCGAAGAACCCGTGCCTTTTGGAGGAGAAACCCGAAAAGCATGCCCGTTACGAGACCATACATGAGCATCTTCATTGTCCCTTACCTCCCCCGTACATGAGCCGGGCCACGATGGCACCGCCCAGGAAGAAACAGACAAGTGCTATGAAACCGCTTACGGCCAGCTGGAGCGAACCGCTCAGCCCGTGTCCGCTCGGTCACCCGCCGGCCAGTCTGGCTCCGAACATTGCTATCACGCCGCCTGCGAGGGCCACTGCACCTCTCTTTGCGGGTCCGCTTCCGAAGCGTAGCTCCCAGAGGTCCGGCACCGCCTGGGACTTGAAGGTCCCCGAAGTTATGGAAGCAGCCAGCGCGCCCAGGAAGATACCGAAGACGAACATCCACTGCCAGTCCACCACGGGGGCCTTTTTCACGAAATACTCGAGCTTTTCCACCCTGCCCGGGGCGAGGATCTTCTCGATCATCCCGGCGGTGCGGACGAACGATGTGGAAGCACCGAAATACTTCCCCGCCACCAGAACGGAGAGAACGACGACGAGCCCGGAAAGAGCTCCCGCCAGGTAGGGACTCCAGGCTTTTTCATCGACTTTTTCCATAGCCTTACCCCCTTTCTTGCGTCGATAAATGAGCATTTTTTTAAAAAAAAGGGAAGAGCCGTTCAATGCATCGGACAGGTGCGTGGTGCGTACTGCAAATGGGGATAACAGCCCGGTAAAGAAGCGGTAATCCGTTCCGGGTAAATGCATGGACTGTAAAGGTTTCTACCATTCTTATTATACGGCAATTTCAACGGGGGCGGTAGGTAAACGGGGGGTGGCGGACACGGGTGCCGAAACAACCGGATCTGCCCGATCAGGAAACCTCTCTTTCAACGGCACTGTCCTTGGCACGCTCCTCCTGCAGAAGGAGGTCGGAGTCGACGATCCTCCCGCAGAGGATGCACCTCCACCCGCCGAACACCTCGCTAAGCTCTTGAAATTTATCGAAAATCATGAGACCATTGCACTTTGAACACCGCACGAACCATTCCCCCTAAACCATGGGGCTTGCCGGATCCTGCCGGACCGATCAGTGCGAAATACAGGAATCGAAAGGCCCTGTCAAGATATTTATTACCGCCTGTAAAATGAAACGGCACCACACTTTTCCCCCGATTCCCTCCCCCGTGCCGGTTGTCTCTTCTCAGATGCTCCCCCGATCTTTCCCCGGCAGGATCTTAACAGAAAAAACACCCCACCTGTTGATCGGCGACGGCAATGGCCATACAATCAGATTGGGGAATCCGAGAATGGGCTTGGGGCTTCTAAAAATCGGGGGGCCGCCGAAATGGGCAGGTGCCTGCAGGTAAAACAGGCCCCCGGGGGGAATGAGGCACCTGCGGTATCGCGTCAATGCAGCTTGAAAAGCTCCACTAACCAGTGCGGGTGAAAGGGAGGTGTCATGCGGCACTTGATTATCGGAAGCGGCCCGGCGGGGATCGCCGGCGCGAAGGCCATACGGAAAAGGGACAAAAATGCCGAGGTCATCATCACCACGGGGGAGACGGACGCACCCTACATGAGGCCCCTCCTGCCGGGCCTCATATCAGGCGAGGTCGATATCGCCTCCATCTCGGACCCCCACGGTGAAGGCCTCGCCGGCGAAAAGATCGAGATTCGTTTCGGGAAAGAGGCGAAAGGTATCGATGCGGCGAAACGGTCCGTCACCTTCTCTGACGGCTCCCATGAGCCCTACGACAGGCTCCTTATCGCCACCGGAGGCATGCCGATCCTGCCACCCCCCCTCTTGAGGCATCCCGGCCAGGTAATTCCTCTCAACACCCTTCGCGATGCACTGAGAATCAGGGAGCGCTCGAGAAAATCGGACAGAGCCGTTGTGTATGGCCCGGGCTTTCTGGCCATCGAGGCGTGCAGGGCGATGCGGACAGCGGGACATGAGGTGGTCTGGTTCAAACCGGACCTGCCCCGGCACGGCTACCCCATTACCTCGGGGGAGTTCGAATCAAGGTTCATGGACGACCTGCGGAACAGGGGCGTCACCATCAGGGAGGGCGTGGACATCACCAAACTCGAGGCGCTCGAAAAAAACAGGGTGGGGGTGCGCGGGACGGACGGCGAGACGGTTCAGTGCGCCATGATCGTGGCGGCGACGGAACGGCTCCCCTCAGTCGACTTCCTCAAGGGAAGCGGCGTTGACTGCAACACGGGGGTCCTCGTGGACGACTACCTGCGGACAAGCGCCCCCGACGTTTACGCGGCAGGGGACTGCGCGGAGATATTCGACAAGATCTCCAAAAAGAGACGCATCAACTTCGGCTGGCGCAGCGCCATCAAGCAGGGACAGCTCGCCGGAGAGAACATGGCCGGCAGGGACACGCTCTACATGAGGAGGAGCGAGGATTACCTCTGGCTGATCTTCGGCCCTCCCATAAAGGACCGGATGAAGTGAGTGCAGGCACCGACGCCAACGAGTCCCCGGTTCCTGAACCTGGCGGCGAAGGACAGCGTCAAAGCCATGAAAGAGCTGCATTGCCCTCGCACCTGGCCCTCGGCCGCTGCAAAAGGACACGATGACAGCAGAGGTCACCATAGACGGATCGATGGGCGAGGGAGGCGGTCAGGTGCTTCGCTCCTCCCTGGCGCTCTCGCTTTCAACGGGCCGTCCCTTCAGGATCTTCAACATCCGGGCAAACCGAAAGAAAAGCGGCCTGCTCACCCAGCATCTGCGCGCCGTCATGGCCGCCTCGGCAATCGGCCGATCGGAAACGACCGGCGCAAAGCTTGGAAGCTCCGAACTTACCTTCGAACCCCGAGAGATCACACCCGGCAGCTACCGGTTTTCCGTCGGATCGGCCGGCAGCAGCATCCTCGTGCTTCAGACCGTTCTCGTGGCCCTCGCGACGGCACGGGGACCATCGACGCTCACCCTCGAGGGGGGAACACACAACCCCTTCGCACCCACCTTCGATTTTTTCGACAAGGCTTTTCTTCCCTGCCTTGCGCGCATGGGGCCCAAGGTGACCTGTCGCCTCTTCCGTCCGGGTTTCTTCCCCTCGGGGGGAGGGAAGTTCACCGCGTCGATAGAGCCTTCCGGGAGGCTCTCTCCCCTCGAATTGACCGAGAGGGGAAAGGTCCTGAAGCGGAAAGCGAGGGCCTACGTATCGAAAATCCCCCAGCACGTCGGGCATCGTGAGGTAAAGGTGGTAGCAGAAATGGCCGGCTGGGGGAGAGAGTGCCTGGAGGTGGTAAACGTCAAAAACTCGCCCGGCCCGGGAAATACCCTCAACCTCGAGGTCTCTTCAGAGGGAATAACGGAAGTGTTCACCGGTTTCGGAGAGAAGGGAGTCCCCGCCGAAAAGATCGCGAAAGATGCCGTAGCGGCCATGCAACGCTACCTGGAAGCCGGCGTTCCCGTGGGCCCCTATCTGGCAGACCAGCTGCTGGTCCCGATGGCTCTGGCAGGAGGCGGGTCGTTTTTCACCCTGGCACCGACCCTGCACACACGGACGAACATCGAGGTGATCAAAAAGTTCCTCGACGTTGATATCAGGGTCGTTTCCATTGAGAGTGACGTGTGGGAGGTCCGCCTGTCCTCCTGAGGAGAACGCAGCGAGGAGCACAAAAGCTCCGGTGGGTCAGAATATGGCCGCCATCCGGTCGTATGCCTTCCTGAGCCGGATGGACGTGCTGAGGAGGACCCCTTTGAGCAGTTTCACGCCCATGACAGGATCATTCTCTATCAACGTGTTGAAATTCTGCCTGCTCATCATCAAAAGGATCGAGTCCTCCACCGCAACTGCGGTCACAGGACCGGGATGGTCCTCGAGAAGCCACATCTCTCCCACAACGGACCCTTCGCTCAAAATGCCGATCACAACCTGTTTCCCTGCGAAATCGGTATCTTTTTTAATCTCTATCTTTCCTGATAAGATCAGAGCCACGTAATCGCAGATTTTCCCCTCCACGCAGACCGTCTCTCCCTTGTAGACATTTACCTGTTCAAACAACGATGGCGGAAACGTTTTCACATCTTTCCCGGTCAAATACCGAAAGATGGGCAAATCTTTCTTGAACCAGAGCTTGATTTTCTCAGACAGGTTTTCCATTTCTCTTCTCCCCGCCGATACATACCGCTGTGTTGATAGTTGAGGTCACTTTTCCCCGCTGTCACGATATTCCGGCACGCGCGATCTTTTTCGACCCCCTAATACTCGACCCTTTCCCGGTGACCGAAGGATACCGTGTTGTCGAGAAAGTATCCGACCCGGGGCGTGATCTTGAAGATCACGTAGTTCGGGCTCTCCGGAATCTCACCGACCTGGGGGAACTTCTCCCTCATGAGGCCGAAGACCCTCTGTATCTCCCCCTCGTCGTCGACCAGGCTCGCGTTTCCCTCCATCTGCACGCCCTGGATCACACCCAGCCTCATCTCATCCTCGTCGACGGTGTAGGCCACTGCCGGATTGGTCATCATGTTCTTAGCTTTTCGGCTCGTTCTGTCGGTCATGAAATAGACCGTCGCCCCCTCTGACACGAAACCAAGCGTGTGAACGACCGGCGTTCCCTCCTGGGTTACGGTACCGAGGTTCAGGTAGGGATGGGATCCAAGATAATTCCTTATTTTCTCCCTGACCTTCTCCATGCCCCCTCCTTGACGGCGTGATACCTATCCATTCAACATACCCCGTGCGCATTCCCCGGGCAAATCAAATTATCGTACCTGACCGTCCCTTTCACGGCTGCCCCGGTCCAAGGCCGAAAACGGGAAAGGAAAAATGCTGAACCGAACCCCGGTAGCCCTCATCAAATAACAGTAACAATTTTTAATTCACGCACAAAAAACGGGAGCGGCAAAAACCGTGGAAGAGAAAATATACTACTGGGGTTTGAAGCTTCCCCTTCTCGGTGTGATACGGGCGTTCCGGTTCCGTTCACGGATCCCCCTGGAGAAACGCGAGGTCATGCACCTGTACCCCGATAAGTACCGGCAATTTTTGGAAAATGGGGTAATCGACATAACACTCTGCAACCGGTGGGACATAACGAAGATGAAAATCATGAAGTTTCTCGGGATACTCACGTCCACCAAGGCTGTCATCGTCATACCCGAGGATTGAGCGTCAACGGCATTTTTTTCTCCTGCCCCTCAGTCCCTTCCTCTCCAATTCGGGTGTTCACCTCTCTTTTAGCCGGCAGGCTTACGCCGCTTCATTATCGCCGGTTCTTTCCGGATCCGGGGTTGCAACCGCGTTTAGATCGCGAAGGAGTTCCTCCAAGCTGATTTTGTGCATTTGTGCAGCCCACCGGACCTTCATGAAGCGTGCCGAGATCGAGAAGATCCCCCTTCTCATGTCCGGGCACCCATGTTTACGGAACACCGCATAGGTCTGCGGGTAGTTCTGTATCACATCCCACACTTTCATTTCGCCGGTGATAACGCTTCGTTTCATACTGAAACCTCCTTTCCGGCCAAAGCCGAATCCCGGTGTGCCCCCGGGCGCATGTGCAAAACCTTCATAGCCCCCGACCTTTTGTAGCACGGGCGGGATCTCAACGTTAAATATTTGAATGGCCTTCAGGGCAAAAAGATTCATCGGAAAGGGGCTCGACCCCGCCCGTTTGATCCTGCAACGCAGGTTCCGGCGCACCGTTCAAGCTCCCGGGAGCGGGAGAATTCGGTAATGATTCCCGTGCAAATCTGATATACCTATACTCGAAAGGGATCGCGAAAAGGGGGGGGCAAACAGAGATGGGTCGAAGGGTTCTGGTCATAGAAGACGACCGGGACATTGCCAGGCTCCTCACGGTCCACCTGGAAGACATCGGGTGTGACGTGTCGGTGGCGCACGACGGCCGGGAGGGACTCGAAAAGGCGGCAACGGGCGCCTACGACCTGATCGTCCTCGATATCATGCTCCCCGGCATAGACGGTATCGAGCTGTGCAGAAATCTCCGGGAGAAGAGGGACTACACCCCCATCCTGATGCTCACCGCGAAGTCGTCCGAGCTCGACCGGGTCCTGGGACTGGAGCTGGGGGCCGACGACTACCTGACCAAGCCCTTCAGCATCCGGGAGCTCCAGGCCCGCGTGAAAGCCCTTTTCCGGCGCATGGAGGCCATGAAATCGAGGGAGCCGGTGCCGGCGGAAGATGTCATAACCCGGGGCGGGCTGGTGATAGATACGGGAAAGCGGGAGGTAACTCGGAACAAAGAGAAGCTCACCCTCACGGCCAAGGAGTTCGACCTTCTCCTTTACTTCGCCCGCACCCCCGGGCGTGTCTACACCCGCTCTCAACTGCTCGACACGGTCTGGGGGTACGGCCACGAGGGGTACGAGCACACGGTGAACTCCCACATAAACCGGCTCAGGGGAAAGGTCGAAGCAGACCCCTCCCGGCCGGAATACATCCTCACCGTATGGGGCGTGGGGTACAAGTTCCGCGACGAAAATGGGTAGGGAGATGGTCAGGACGCTCTATGGCAAATTGGCCCTGCTCCTGCTCGGCCTCTTTCTCTTCACCGGCCTGTTCCACCTTTTTTTGACCATCGCAACGACCCGTGCGTTCATCAGGGAGGCCGACCAGCGCCTGAACGCCCCCCTTGCACGCTACCTGGTTTCCCGGGCCTTGTTCTTAAAGGACGGAAAGGCAAACGAGGAAGCGCTCAAGGAAAGCTTCCAGGCGTTCATGGAGATAAATCCCGCCATCGAGCTCTACCTCCTCGACAGGGAAGGGAACATCCTCTCTTACGCCGCTCCTCCGGGCAAGGTGAAGAGAAAGGCCATTTCCCTCGCCCCCATCGAGCGATTCCTGCAAGGGTCGGGAACGCTCCCGATCATGGGGGACGATCCCCGGGACCCGGGCGGCAAAAAGGTCTTCTCTGCGGCGACCGTTCCGGCAAGCGGCGCCACCGAGGGGTACCTCTACGTTATCCTCGGGGGGGAGGAGCAGGACACCGTGATGGACATGCTCAAGAAAAGCTACATACTCCGCCTGAGCAGCGGAATCCTCGTCGCCGGGCTCCTTTTCGCCCTCGCGGCGGGCCTGTTCCTCTTTCACCTTTTCACCCGCAGGCTCCGGCACCTCACCCGGGAGATTGAGGGATTCAGGGATAGCGACTTCAGCGAACCCGCCCAAGCGCAGCAATTGCCCCTTCCCGGACCTGAAGACGAGATCGACCGCGTTCGGAACGTGTTCCGGGAGATGTCTGCCCGCATCATCTCCCAGGTGAGCGAGATCCGCAGGGTCGACTCCCTGCGGCGGGAGATGCTCGGCGGCATCTCTCACGACTTGAGGACCCCCCTCTCCTCTCTTCGGGGGTACATCGAGACGGTGCTCATGAAAGAGGGGGAGATAACGGACAGGGAGCGAAAAAACTACCTGGAGACGGCCCTGAAACAAACCGACAGGCTGGGCAACCTGGTTTCCGAGCTCTTCGAGCTGGCCAAGCTGGAGGCGGGGGATGCTGCGGTCTCCTTCGAGCCCTTCCACCTGGGCGAACTGGTGCAGGACATGGTGCTGAAATTAAGGATCATCGCCGAACGAAGGGGGGTAGCGCTTGAAGCGGGCTTTCCGGAAGACCTTCCCCCCGTCCACGCCGACGTGGGACTGGTGGAGCGGGCAATCCAGAACCTGGTTGAGAACGCAATTCGCTACACGGGCGAAAACGGTACCGTGACGCTGACCCTCTCACCAGCCGGTTCGACGGTCAGCGTGGCCGTGAAAGACGAGGGGCCGGGGATAGCCCCGGAAGACCTGCCCTTCATCTTCGACCGGTTTTACCGCCCAAAACGGGACGAGGGAAAGGACCCGGACCGTGCAGGCCTCGGTCTTGCCATCACGAAGCGGATCGTCGAGCTCCACGGAAGCACCATCGCCGTCTCGAGCCCGGAAGGCTCGGGAACGACCTTCACCTTCACCCTTCCTACAGGTAAGGGATAAGAAAATTCACCCGCCCAGGACGGCACATGTCGGGGAAAATATACCGGGGCCCACAAATGTTTTCATTTGATATACTATTTCTACTATATTAAATAAACCAAACGCTTTGGGCCTTGCAGGAAGAGGCGCCTATGCGCAGGGGCTTTCACCGCAAACATGCGGACTGAACTCGCCTGCCGGGGGCCGGGGCCATGACGGAGATACGCATTCGCCTTGCGATACCGGAGGACAGGGAAGACATTTGCCGCGTCCACCGTGCCGCAATTCTCGCCCTGTCTGACCAACACTATGCCCAAAACACCATCGATGCATGGTCCAAAGCCCTGACGCCGGAAACTGTCCGGCAAGAGATAGGTACCCCGTCGATGACCTGGTTCGTCGCCGAGGTGGCAGGAACGGTTGTCGGCTTCTCTTCCACGGAAAAAAACGAGGTGAGCGCCCTGTACGTTCACCCGGATCATCAGAACAGGGGGATCGGATCGAAGCTTCTTGCGCGGGTTGAAACCGAGGCTGCAAGACAGGGTATCCGCCACCTCACACTCTTTGCATCCGTGAACTCGCGAAGGTTTTACGAAACCCACGGGTACCACGTGACAAGGGAGATGATCTACCCGCTGAACGATGAGGAGAGCATGACCACCCTGTCGATGGATAAGGAACTGACCGGGTGATTCAGAGCAGCGAGATCAGGTTTTTCCTCTTCCGCGGCCCCGCGATTCTTTCCGCCAGGGCGTGGGTTATGATCGGAAGGGCTATCGTGGCATCGCAGAAGCACTGCGCGAACCTTCCCCTCGAGGTCTCCTTGCCCCACGAGATCGCCTCCTCGAAGGAGCATCCCGAAAGCCCCCCCCACTGGGGGGAATCGGTGGTTACCTGGATCGCGTACTTGTGGGGATAATATGTCTCGTCCGTCCCCTTCCTGCTCTCCGCCCGCTCCCTTCCCGGTATTTTCCGGTCGGGATAGAGCAGGTCTGCGGTAACGGCAAAGAGCTGGATAAAATCCTTGGGAACCCCTCCCCCGATATAGATCACGCCCGTCTCTTTGACATTTTTTGCCAGGCTCATGAACTCCGTGTAGTCCTTCACGGCGTCGATTACGAGGTTAAATCCCTTGCTTTTCGCAATCAGGGCGCCATCACCGTAAGGGCTGTCGACTATGGCAGGGCAAAATATGGGGACCCCATGGTCGGCGGCAACGGTGACGATGCTCTTTATCCGCTTTTTTTTCAGCCACTTCCCGAAATGGTAGAGCAGTTCTCTCGAGGAGTAGGGGTAGTTTTCCTCGAGGCCCATATAGAAGTCGGCGATCATCTCGGTCATCTCGAGGTAGTCTTTCTCCTTTCCGTACACGTCGTAATACCTGTTGAGGCCCAGGTCAAAGAGGGTCTCATCGTCAACGGACCGGTCTCCCCTGTAGTAGCTGAACCCCATGGCCTCGACGATATCCTCGGAGATGTTCGCCCCCGTGGGGACGAGGATATCGACGTAGCCTTTCTCCATGAGCCAGTTGATGATCGTCCACTGCCCGGCCACCGAGAGGGAGCCGCTGTAGCCGAGCAAAATCGTCACGTCCCTGTCCAGGATCATGTCGCCGTATACTTCACAGACCTCAGCCAGTTTTCTTCCCTGGAAACCGGTGGCGGCCATCTCTGAAAGAAGCTTTGCTATGGGCTTGGATGACTCGACCCGTATCGCCTCGACCTTTTGCGTGAGTATCTTTTCCTCTTTCACGGCTTCCCTCCTCTCCTGTGGATGACGGAATTTTACCCATGAAGTTATTTTGAAAAGAAATCCCCGTCAACGGTAAATTGTGATTCCCCGTTTCGCCCACGATTTCCGCGCACTCCCACTTTTTCACCGAATTGACCAGGTAGATCCTGTCGGCCCTCGCAAGGTCTCCCGGCGTGAGCACCCTCTCCTCGATAACGCCCTCTCGAAGGAGCTTCTCCCTGAACGTTCCGGGGAGAAGACCCGAGCTGACAGGGGGAGTAAGGTACCTGCCATCCTTCAGGGCGACGATGTTGGCGATCGAGGTCTCCGTCACCTCTCCCTCCCCGTTGAGAAAGATCAGGTCGTCCACCTCCGGGTGGTCCCTCAGGGCTCTTTCGAACAGGCCCCTCACCGTCGTCTTGTGGTAGCGGAACTCATCATCCTTGTCTACGGGCTCCCGGTAGACCTTCAGCCTCCGTGTCGTCACGCGATCCGAGGGCGGCAGTCCGGTCCCCTTCACCTCCGTTTCTCCATCCGGGCCGAGCAGGACCCGAACCTTCAGCCGGGGCAATCCTTCACGTTTTACCGCCCGGTCCATCTTCTCGAGGATCTCTGACCTGTCGCAGGGAAAGCCGAAATACTCTGCCGACCTCTCGAGCCTGGCCAGGTGCTCGGAAAGGAGGAAGAAGCCCCCCTTACGCTCGTAGAGGATGGTCTCGATCAGCTTGAACGCCGGACCCACGCTCCTGATGAAGATAGATTTCGTCCTGCTCTCCTCGTACTCGTCTTCCGGCGTGGAGTCGTAGACGATCCCCCCCCCGGTCCCATACCGCAGCGTTTTTTTCTCCCTGTCTATGACGGCCGTCCTGATCGCCACGTTGAAAGCCGCCTCCCCGCCGGGCGTCAGATATCCGATGGAGCCCGTATAGATATTGCGGGGGGACGTCTCCAGCTCTTTGATTATCTCCATGCTTCTGATCTTCGGGGCCCCGGTGACAGAGCCGCAGGGAAAGAGGGAACCCAGCACGCCATTCAGGCAGATATCTTCACGCAGCGTCGACCTGATCTCCGACGTCATCTGGTAGACGGTCCGGTACTTTTCAACGGTGAAAAGGGATGGGGCCGCCACGCTTCCAGCCATGGATATCCTCCCCAGGTCGTTTCTCAAAAGATCGACGATCATCAGGTTCTCGCTGATCTCCTTGGGGGAGTTTTTCAGCGCATCGAAGTTTTTCCTGTCCCTCTGCTCGTCCTCGTCCCGGGGCATGGTCCCCTTCATCGGCCTCGTCCTGATCGATGCGCCGACGCGGTGAAAGAACAGCTCCGGGGAAAAAGACAGGATCTGGTACCTTCCGCAGTCGATGTATGCCGCGTAGGGGGGGCTCTCCGCGCACAGGAGCCGGTTGAAGAGAGACATCTCGCAACCGGCGAACCTTGCAAGGAGCCGGTAGGTGAAATTGACCTGGTATGCCTCGCCCTGCCGGAGATACTCCCTGATTCTACTCACCTTTTTCATGTACTGACCGGCCGGCACCTCGGGGTGGAACTTCGAAATGAAGAAGCTTCCCTCCCCGTTGTGTGGCGCCGCCCCGGGGACCATCGTCTCGAAGGTCCTGAACCAGATCTTCGGAAACCCGTGCGATTCCTTTACCGGCATGGCCGGGTCGAAGGCGGGGGATGCTTCGTAGGAGATGAACCCCGCAGCAAAAAGCCCATCCCGGGTAGCCCCGAGAACCCTGTCGATCACGGCGCCCACCTCATCGAGCTCGTATCCCGCGAACTCGTCGACGGCGCCCGAGAAAGAAACGTTCCAGAAGGGCGAATCCGGGCAAAGGGAACGGAAGATTATGGGGTTTTTCGATCGAGGATCCATGCAGAATTACTTTCTCTCTTTCCCGGGGTCATCCTTTCTCCCGATTCGTTACGCTACCTTATTTTGGCTTGCGGTAAGTCGTGCGTGGTCAGACATCCTTCACGACACGGAGGGATCCGGGGAGATCCCTGCTATGCCTGAACTACAGTGTAACCTTCCGCGAAGTCGCCCGCAACTTTTATCGCTTTATCCCGCAAATCAGAGGGTACGGGGGAGACCTTCACGCCGAGGGCACGGGAAAATTTCATGCCGATCCTGTTGCCTTCCATCAACTCGAGGGAAAACAGGTCAATCTCAAGGCCGGCGTGCAGCACGACCCTGTTCTTTATCGCGGCAAGAAGGTGTCTCTGCCCGACGATATTTCTCCCCTCCCCCTCGAATGATGGCCCGAGGTCCATCATTTCAGCCAGCCGCAAGACAAGCTCCGTGCTCCTTTCCAATCCCGTGGTGAGCGGGGTTATCGACAGGTGGAAAAACGCGGGGTCGGGCCACTCCCTGTCGAAATAGTACTTTAAAAATCCCGCCCTCTCCCTGTCGATCTTCCTGATCTTCTCCCGGGCATCGGTCAGCGTCAGGCCCTCCGCTCGAACTGTGTGAGACTCCCGTTTTTCCGGGGAATCGGTGAAGAGCACGTGGAGAACGCCGCTGACGTCTCTGAGGATGTCGAAGGAACCCCGGCCAAGCAGCATTACCGATCCTCCCATAGCAAAGGAGAGGATCGACTCCATGAGCAGGCTCCGGGTAACCCTTACATCCCCGGTCAGCCTATCAATGATACGGGGAGATTTCTCTGCGACTACCCTTTCTGCCGTTCCCTCATCGGCAATTTGAACGAGTTTGCTCTCTATCTTTTCCTGGCCTACCATGCTGTACCCGATTTTATCCGCGACCCTCTGCGCTACCTCTTCCCCACCGGTCCCGTATTGCCGTGAAACTGTGATGACACCCATCACCTTCCCTCCATCACGGGGTTTGCATGAATGCCATACTACAATTCTGCTGAATGGAGATTGATTAGTCAAACCTTTAGCCGTTTCAAGCTGCGCTACACGAGCTTCCGGCCACCGGGGCCCCCGACTTCTGACCATACGGTGCCCGTCCCTTCCCAGATTTTTAACTCTGAACTCGAAACTCCAAACGCTGAACTGTTTTTACTCCGCATTCCGCATTACCGTTATTATCACTTGACCCCTCGGACCCTGCCCTCAAACGGTTTTAATTCTGCACTCTTCACTCTGCAATCTACATTACCGTCAGGCAGAAAGACCGAGAGTCGCCAGTCGAGGGTTGGGAGGAGAAAGTCGTATAACAACCACTCTCCCCTATCTACTCTCTCCTTTCTCCTCTCTGTTGTCGTGACCTTCTGGTGTTCCGGGTTTTCATTCCGTATTCCGAATTCCGCATTACCGTTATTCCCCTCGAACCCTGTCCTCGAACCTCAATTCAGTTTCTCGTTTCTGGTTTCTCGTTCAACCGGAAACCGTAAACTGGAAACGGCAAACTGTTTTCATTCCGCATTCCGAATTCCGCATTACCATTAGCCACCTCTTGTTTCCTCTATCCCTTGAAATCTTGTACCCCCGTTATCCGGCTGACCTCTGTTTTCTTGATCAAAACCGCCGGTTGGTCGATAATACCTGTATCGGGGATAAACGCTCCATGATCCCGAACGACCCTATGAAAGAAAAACTGATCATCTTCCTCCTGCTCTTTACCGCGGGAAGTCTGGCGCTCCTGATGACACGGAAAAGTCTCGCAAACCCTGCCAAGGTGTTGACCGGCATCCTGCCCGACCGGGTGGGACAGTGGACCGCCGAGCCGGGAGACAGGATCTTTGACCCGGAAACCATCTTCGACTATATCGACGGCGCCGGTGAAGTCTACATAGCATATGATATGCGAAGCTGCCTCTCCCGCCGCTTCGCCGCCGAGGAAGGGCCCGCCATCGTGCTGGACATCTTCGACATGGGATCTTCCGAAAATGCCTTCGGCGTGTTCACCCATGACCAAGATGGAGATCCCCTTGAGCTGGGACAGGGGGCACTTTACCGCCCGGGGTGGCTGAGCTTCTGGAAGGGCAGGTTCTTTCTATCCATCTACGCGGAAGAGGAGACTCCCGCCGTGAAAAAGGCCCTGCTCGAGCTGGCCGCAGCCGTCGCTTCCGGTATCAAGGATGAGGGCCCGAAGCCATCGATCCTCTCGAAGCTTCCTCCGGCGGGCCTTCAAACCCGGGCAATCCACTACCTCCGCCATCCCATGTTGCTGAACTACCATTACTATCTGTCAGACGAAAACATCCTGGAGCTGGGGCCCCACACCGATGCGGT
>WVXK01000064.1:978-1136 GCA_011773515.1 Deltaproteobacteria bacterium | reverse complement strand
CAACAGTTGTAAAGCTCCAGACAACACCGGTCGTTGTGCCGCTGGCGTTAACCTCATCAATCCGCCAGTAATAGGTCGTTTCGTTGGCCAGTGTGCCGGGGTCAAACGAGGTAGATGTCTGGTTGCCCTGGAATGTACCGGGGCTTGTCGTGCCAAAA
>WVXK01000064.1:0-810 GCA_011773515.1 Deltaproteobacteria bacterium | reverse complement strand
TACCGGGATTGGTGACGTCGTAGTCTACGTTCACCGTACCGGTGCCGTTGTAAGCGGTAATCCAGCCGTTGCTGATGTAGGTATTGATAGTCGATGTGACATCGCCGTTTACTATCAGTGTGCCGGCGGTGATGTCCATCGCGGCGCCGGTTGCCATACTGAACGAGCCACTCGAAATGGTGCCGCCATCGAGGAATACATCGCCTGCACCGCCGCTTTGCTGGGCTATTCCGAATGTACCCGTGACCGTAATCGAGCCACCGGTAATGTTTACGGTGCCCGTGGCCTGAAATCCGACAAACATGTCGGTGCCAACGCTGACGGTACCGGCACTCATAGTAAATGTCCCGTTATTGCCAGCTGGGCCGTAGCCTAATATAAACCACTGGCCTATTGTAAGAGAACCACCGGTCATATCAAGGGTATCACTGGTACTGCCCCAGTCTCCACAGACTACCTGATTGGCCACCGCTGTTGTGCTCGAATCGATAATTGGGCCGCTGACTGACGCGTCTCTGATTGCAGCCTTGTCGGCGGAGGTGGGAACGGCGCCGCCGGCCCAGTTGGCTCCATTACGCCAGAGACGGTCGCCGCCGGCATTGTTCCAATCTACATCCGCCGCCGACGCATTACCGACCAAAGCCAGCAGCAAGACAATGGAAATTAAACACCCCCATTTCTTGTAAATACACATAATAATCCCTCCTAAATTTTTAAGTTACATGCACTTTTCCCATATTGGGATGCAAAATACACAGTAAACACTTTTACTTGTCCCGCATTTGAACCTCCTTTCTCTTGCGCTGAGCG
>WVXK01000063.1 GCA_011773515.1 Deltaproteobacteria bacterium | reverse complement strand
GCCCGCACGTCGGCCACGATAGCCCGTGACCTGTACGACCTGCTGCGACAGTTCGCGCTTACTCATGGGCTCGCGTTGACCGACTACCTTGACGACGTAGTACGGCTGCACTTTGGCATGCCGGCCGAGCACATAGGACAGACGGAGGATACCAATGATTCGCATCGCGCTGATCTGCCCGGCGGAGAAGAAGATCCTGGGCTGGGTCAACATGGAGCCGGGACAGGCGATTGACGTGGCCAAGCTCGGCCGCGACTTTGAGCCGGTTGACGGGCCAACGGTACGGTACGCCCTGCTTGACGAAGCAGCGAATGGCGAGGCGCTGCTTTGCCCCAGCTGTCGCAACGGGTTGATGGCCGGGCCGGATACCGACGACCTCGACGCGGCGATCGAGCTGGCCGTTCCGGTGCTGCTTGGGTCGACGAAGATCAGGAAGCCGTGACCGACCAAGGCGCATTCTGGGAGCCAACCGAGCAACCGAGCCGTGGCTGCATGCTACCGGCTGCATCGGTCGAATGGTCTACGCCGGGCTGGATCTACCGACCGCTACACGCTGAGTTCGCGTTTACGGTAGACGTAGCTGCGTCTGATACAAACGCCCTGTGCAAGCGCTACTACACGCGCGAGACCAACGGGCTGCTACAGAACTGGCACGGCGAGCGGGTATGGTGCAATCCACCGTTCGACGCCGAAGCGTTGCAGGCGTTTACCAGCAAGGCGTGGCAAGTTACGCGCGAGGANNTTCCTCGTACCGGTCAAGGCCGATCAGCGGTGGTGGCACCGGTACGCGATCCGTAGCGAGGTCCGGTTCATTCCCGGCCGCGTGGCGTTCGGTGACGCACGGTACGGCGGTCCAATGGCATGCGCGATCGTGATCATGTCGCAGCGTCACCCGTCGCTAATGACCTCCTTCGTAACGCAGCAGACGGCGCTGGCTGGAGTATTGGACGATGAGCCGCTCACCTGAGCTAACCCGTCGTATCCTCAACGAGGCACAGTGGCGCACGCTGGACTACATGTACAAGCGTTGGGCGATCGAACGGCGACCCAAGGACGGCACGCACGTCCAGCCGCATACCTACTGGGCCCAGCTTAAAACACTACGCGTACTAGCACGGGAGGGGTGTGCGCGACGGCGCCGCGACTACACATGGACGATTACGCCGCATGGGCGCCGTACCGCGCTGGTAGGACCGCCTGACGGCTTCAAGATCACTCCCGGCCGCTACGTCTGGGAGGCGCCGGATCTATGGAGGGAATGGCTATGACCGTATCAGTCGATCAACTACTGCGCGACTTTGGGTTTACCCCGTCGCTTGAGCATGAATGGCGACGCGAATCGGAAGACTTCGTCATGGTGTTGGAGGACGCGGGTGACGGCGAGTGGCTACTAAGCATGGCCGCCAAAAAAGAGACGCCGCGGCTACAGCTTGCCGGACAACTCGGCCAGTGCCTCGTCTTCGCCTTGTCCATGGCGATCACGCTGCAGGCAACCATGTTCCCCGACACGGCAATCAAGCCGTCGGCCTAGTGTTTTGCCTACGACTGCGGTACCCTGGATCCGCCCGACCCGGCTCCTTTCCGTCGCGGGTGGAGCCGTCCCTCCATGGGTCGGGCATTTACCCGTTGACAGCCAGTAGCACCGCGGTCATGTTACTACTGCTTTCCTCCACGGCGCTCGGCCGCGTCCCAGTCCCCCAACCGGCCGGGCGCCACTTTCATTTAGCCGGTTGACGTTGCACAGCTTGGCTGTCACAGAGTTAGCACGGAGGCACGTATGGACCTGACGATAGAACGAGAATCTCTACTTGGCGCGCTGAAGCTGGCCAGAGTTGCGGCGGGTAGCGGGAAGCTACCGCTAGTCAAGATCGCGGCATTCATGGGCGAGGCAGAGATCGTCGCGAGCGACCTCACCGTTTCGGTACGCCAGCGCCACAGGGCCGAGGTACGTGAATCGGGCGCCGTAGCCGTGGCTGCGCGTGACGCATACGACGTGGTAAAGAACCTCGCCGATAGCCCGGTCACGCTTACCATCGACGGGAGCCACGCCAAGATCGTAGCCGGGTCTTCGCGGTTCCGACTGGTTACGTACTCGACCGAGGGCGTGGTTGCCGTTGAGACGCCGCCAGACGAAGCGTATGCGGCGATCTCGGCGCCCATGCTATCGGGGCTACTACGTCGCGGTGGAAGCGCTCACGGCTCGAACCAGGCCCGCTCGCACCTTACGAACATGAAGGTCGAAAGCAACGGCGAGACCCTGACGGTCGTATCTACCGACGGGCACCGGCTACACAAGGCCGACGCCGCGTGTACGTGGCAGCCGGGCGACGTGGATACGATTCCACCCACCGGGCGGCTGCTGTTCTGCGACGTGCTATCGGACGTAGAAGGCGACTGCGAGATCGCTACGGTCAAGGGCGTGTGGTTCGTACGGATTGGCCAGGCGATCGTCTCGGCCAGGGAAACCGGACAGCCGTTCCCAGCGTGGCAACGCGTGATCCCCGCCACGGTCGACCGGGCCGTGACGGTCGAGCTGTCGCACCTAACCGAGGTCGTACGGCGTGTCTCGCTCATGGCGGACAGGCCGAACCACTGCGTCAAGCTGGAGCTGCGATCGGGCGAGCTGGCGATATCTGCGACGCGGGACGAATTCGGCGAAGCGGACGAGACGATCGAGGTGGACTACGATCCCGACGGCGACGACTTCACGACGGCCCTTAGCTCCGTCTACTTTCTTGCTGCGCTGGAGCACGTACCCGGTGACCACGTGCGGCTGGAGTTCAACGGCGAGCTCGACCCAACGTGCGTACGGCCGTTCGATCCGTCGACCGGGGAGATCGGTGAAGACTACGTGGCGGTGATCATGCCGTTGCGTCTGTGAGGTGATCAAATGGATGGACCGGGAAATCGAACAGTAACCCTCAGAACCGGGATCGAGGCCCATGAGGGTACGGTAGCCGGAGTAACTACCTCGCTAGGCGCGCTAATGAAAGATGCGGCTGGCGCGCTTGCTGTCTATGATCTTGTCCAGATATGCCGCGACCCTGCCTATAGCGCGTTCGTCGGCTCGGTTAGCGAGCTTCAAAGACGCAACCTGCTGATGCCCGACGGTCGAGTTCATCAGGTAGTCAAGGAAATCGTGTTAGCAGGTACCGAAGGCGACGGGCTGGATCTGCGTCTAGTCAATCCCGTAACGGGCGAATAGCCATGACCGGTACCGAGCTACGTTCAATCCGCGACGGTATGCAGCGTCGCAGCTCCCGCAAGCTGGCCAAGCGGCTTGGTATCCACCGTAGCACCGTGGATCGCAACCTACGGCGCGATACGGTAACCGGGTACGTACGGGGTGCGGTATCGCGGGATCGGCTTGCCATGGCGTTCCTACGGGGCGTGAGGCAGGGAAGGCAGGAGCTATGACCGATCAAGTACACGTAGCGACTACGGCCGAGCTGGACGCGATACGGAAAGGTCGTACGGCAGAGATCGCGGTACGGCCGGAAGGTCACCATGAGCTCGTGCCCCGTTGCGTTGACGGCCGGTGGCTGCGCTTTGACGGCACGCCGTTGACGTGCGGTATTCAGCCGGGCGACGATATCGCGATCCTTGAGGACTGGCAGATATCCTGTCGATCCATCTTCGATCAACTGTGGGTCACGTTCAAGTTTCGATACCAAGATCTGCAGCAGACCCAAACGGTCGTGTGCAATAGCGATCAGTGGGCCTTCATGTGGCGAGTAGTCGAGGCGGAGGATCGGTTCAACGTCCCAACATGGTGGCCAGCCGTGTTCTTGCCGCCGTGGGCAGCGCGCTACCGTCTTCGGGCAATCGAGGTGGTGGAGCTACGCGAGATCGAAGGCGAGCACATGTGGATCGTGCAGTGCGAGCGTACGGTGCCTCGACCGCCTGACGAGCACGACCACGTGATGTGCGGACGATGCTACGAAACATACGGCACCGGTACGCAGGCGCCAGCGGCCGAGCTGTCGGAGATCCCGTGCTGCTACTGCGGTAGACCAACAAAGCGGTGGCACTGGATGCGGGATCGAGAACGCGAGTCGGTATGTCGGTGTGGCGCAGCCGGGCAGGGAAGGAGCGAAGGATGACCTACCTCGAAAAACGGGCCAAGGCGCGACTGGACGCGCTGAACGAGTGGAAGGAACGACGCGTTGAGGCAACCGGCCTATTGCTCGCGTACCTCGACGGCGTTGACGGGATCAGCTGGGACGAGGTGCTAGCGGCGCGGGAGCTGCGTGACGTGGCTGGTAGAGTGTGGTCTACGGCATGGCGGCGGCATGTGGTGGCGATCGAGGCGGGGGCGAAATGAGCTACACGACCTTGTTCAAGGTACCCGAGGCCGGTCCGATCGAAGAAGTCGCGTCATACGG
>WVXK01000062.1:229680-230662 GCA_011773515.1 Deltaproteobacteria bacterium | reverse complement strand
GTCGAACGCAAGGGCCCCCACCCTCGTGACAGCGAAGAAGATTCTCGCCGTGTCGGCATCGTTCGAGGTAGAACTACCCGCCTGGTTCACGGCTGCTTGGAAGTACGTTTCTGCGCGAAGCACGGCGCCGTCCTCGAGGGCATCGAAACCGAGCTCGAGAAGTTCGCCGAGGGTGAGCCCGGAGGTGTCTGGCGTAACGAGGCTCGCCGGTATGGACGCGTCTTCCGATTCAGGGCGAACTTCGGTCAACTCGGTGGGATCTTTCTCGGGGACTGCTCTTCCCTGCTGTCCCGCAAAATCCGGGAACGTCCGGACATAATCGTCATCGACTATAGCAACGAAGCCAAGGTCCACCTCGATATCTGAGTCGAGGATGAACACGTTCGTTTGGGGCTGACCGAAGTACAGCGGAAAGATACCCCCGTTGGTCAAAAGAAAGAGGCGCAGCTCCTGTCCCACCGGGATGTTCGTGAGGGCAAATGAGAAATTGCCCTGCAAATCAGGGGTTTTTTCCTCGGTATCGTCACTGCCTACAATTTCCCCGGCCTGGTTGACGGCGACAACCGTTGTGCCGGCAACGGTCCCAATGATGGAACCTCCCGCCGGTGGGTTGTCGCCGAAAAAACCCCCTCCACCGCTGCTGTTGCACGATGGCAGGGTAAGGACGAGGGAAAAAATCACGAGGAAGCAGGTTACGATATTGCTTACCCTTTTCATTTTCCCTCCTCCCGTAACCTCAGCGCCGCCTGAAAATGGGGATGAAATCAAACCTCACGCCGAAAGAAGCCATAACCACGTACCCCTCGAGGGAAAACTCAAGGGGTGTGGAAACCCCCCCAACGTTGAGCGATACCTTGGCGTCGGTTGTTAACAGGTATCTTCCCTCGATGCCGATAAAGAGCCGCTTCGAGAGATTGTAGTTGAAGCCCAGGCCAGCCTCGCCGCCGTAGATGTCGTCCCTGCCCTTGTCCGATATCCCGGC
>WVXK01000062.1:164469-229635 GCA_011773515.1 Deltaproteobacteria bacterium | reverse complement strand
GGTTTTACCCATGTGAGGAAAAGCTTGGCGGCGTTGAAGGTTAATTCATCTTCAACGAACTTTCCATCGAAAGAGGCGGCTGCGTGGGTCAGTTCGACGCCCCAGGCGAAGGTCTTCGACGTGTGCTCCCCGAAAGCCACCGTGCCGGCAAAGTCCTCGTCGAGACCGTCCAGAGCGCTGTCCCGGGGTGAGTAGAGCCCGGGTTTCAGGGCGAGAAAGTTATCGAAAAACCCCCGTCTTGCTGCGGCTTCATTGTGCAAGATACAGGAAAATATGAACACGAAAGACAGAAGAATCGGGATCCTTTTCTTCATGTGTCCCCTGTGGCACTTCCGTCAACGGTGAATAGTAAAGGCCTTGTTCTCCTTAAAAGCAGTTTCTCAGCAAAGGCGATTCTGCTATTGGACAGGTAAATACCGTTTCGTTCTGCAGATAAAAACAGGCCGGTTTTACGTGCGCCTGCTCAAGTTTCCCGGCTCATTATCTCTGCTTGGAGTTGGAAGGTACTCATTATACTTCCTACCAGTATATTGGTGTTTTGTCAACAATCCTGCCGAACAGGACAGGCGATACCGCTGTTGTGAGTGCCATTTGTTCCCTTCTCATGCAGCAAAAAGACCGCAGGGCAAGCATGTGATGCCTTGCTCACCTGCTGCACCCTGCGGTTATGTTTTCGGGGTGTATCTTCCCTTATGAGGCAACAAAAAAGCCGGCGACAGCCGGCTTGAATTGTTTTTCTGGTGCCGAAGGCGGGATTCGAACCCGCACGGGTTTTAGCCCACCACCCCCTCAAGATGGCGTGTCTACCAAATTCCACCACTTCGGCGTTATGTGTAAAAGATCGTGAGGATTTCATCGTAATATTTTTCGTGTACATTTTCAAGTTGTATAATCCTTATGAATGGAGAAGACGCCGGGGAAAAAAGTTGCATACCTGGGGATCGACCAGGGCAGCACGGCCACGAAGGCTCTCCTGGTTTCCGCAAAAGGAGAGCTGCTTTTTTCCTCGCGAAAGATGGTAAAGACGAAGGTTTCGGGAAGCGCGGTCCACCAGGACCCGAAGGCGCTCCTTCGGTCCGTCAGGTCTGCCATATCCGAGGCGGTTTCCTTTGCACGCAAGGGTGATATAACCGTCCGCGGCGCGGGCATCGCCACGCAGCGCAGCTCCTTTCTCTTTTTCGACGAGAGCGCGCAACCCCTTACCCCCATAATATCCTGGAGAGATACCTCGGGTGCAGAGAGAATCCCTGCGTTGCTCTCTCGGGAGGAAAAAATAAGGCAGATATCGGGCCTGCCCCTCACGCCCTATTACAGTGCCCTGAAACTTGAACAGCATGCCCCGCCTGGTCGCGGAACCGTGCGCTTCGGGACGGTGAACACCTTCCTGATATTTGCCCTGACGGGAGGGAAGGTTTTCGCGACGGACCCGGCAAATGCCCAGCGGACACTTCTTTTCGATATACACGGCCTGGACTATTCTGAGGAGCTTCTGCGCTGCTTTTCCGTTCCCGGCAATGTCAGGCTCCCCGAGATCAAAGATACGGTGAGCGATTTCGGCCACATTTCGGTGAAAGGGTCGAGCATCCCCATCCTCTCCTCGACGGGGGACCAGCAGGCGGCCTTATGCGGTTCGACGGGTTGGAGAACGGGGAGGGGGCTCATAAACCTCGGGACGGGGGGGTTTCTCCTCGTTCCAGTCGGGGAATTACCGAAAATGCCAGGCGGCCTGATCGTAACCCTGAGCCACAGCATCGGCGGGAAATCCTTTTATCTACTCGAGGGAACCGTCAACGCCGTTTCCGATACCCTCGGTTTCTTTGAAGAGCTGATGGGAACACGGTTCAGGGAAAAGGAGATCAAAAGGGGTGTTTACCCCGCCGTGGTGTTCGGGGGAAGGGGTACCGGCGCGCCACTCTGGGACCCGCCTTTCCATGCGGCGGTATCGGGGATAGGTAGCGGTGCCCACAGGAAGAAAATCCTCGCTTCCTCCCTTCTCGGCTCCCTCTGTTACTTTCGTTTGATAGACGAGGCGATGGCCCGTGGTGGATGGGATGCAGGGGAGTATGTGGTATCCGGGGGCATCACCTCGATAGACGGCGTGTCGAGTTTTCTCAAAGATCTGCTCGGGAAGCGCGTGTACCAGCCCAGGATACCGGAAATGACCGGGATCGGTGCCGCTCTTTCCGGGCGGTTCCTCGCCGCAGGTGAGATGGTCCCGGCCAGAAAGGGCAATTTCCATCCTGTGAAGGGAAAGGGCCCCGTCGATGCAGAAGCTTATTATGCTGAATGGTTGAGATTGTATCACTTTGCCAGGCAGAGGGTGATGAAGTAAGACGAAGAGAGTTCACCGTTTCCAGATCATGCTTTGAAACCCGAAAGTCGAAAGCTTCAGGGTTTCGTATCTGCTTCAATGCTCTCATTGAACTCTGAGTTTTCCGCGTTACGATGAAGGAAGTTAACAGTTTCAGGTCCACCGTTGAAGCTTCTGATGCTCGGTGTTTCCTCCTCGGGGATGTTTCGCCGCACGGACAGGGAGAACAAAAAATGGCAGAGATAACAAAAGTATGGTTATTTCACGAAGGTTACGTTCCTGTTGGTGAGTTCGAGAGATATGTCGCTGCCCGTTATCGTCACGGGGAGGTTCCAGATGATGAGTTTCCCCTTGTGGTGCATCCTGCAGAACACGAAGTGAGTCCCGTTTCGCAGCGTTATAGACCCGTGTCCCGCATCATCTGTATCCACCTTTGTGATTGATAATTCCTTCAGCTCGACAGATATGGTCGGTGACTCGCTGATCTCTTTTTCCTTTTCGAACACGAGCGTCGAAAGAAGGTCGTAGTAAAATTCCCCGTAGAGGCTTTCATACCGCGCGATGATACTGTCGAGGCCGAGGATAGAGTTCCTTTCCATCTGGGAGATTATTTCCAGTCCTTCATGGTGGTATCGCTCCGGGGGTGAGAGGTCCAGATATTTCAGGACCTTTTCATCTGCAATTTGAAGGCGGGAAATGGTGGACTGGTGCGCCCTCTGGTGAAGGCTGGCTCCGCTTTCAAACTCGAGACTGGCAGGGTTGATGTTGAGTATGTGCACCGGTGTGTTCTTCCCGGCGATGAACCCTTCTTCCTTTGAGTAAAATCCGATTCTTATGCGCATGGTTCCTTCCATCTTGGAAATGGCACTTTCCGGTTCGAAGGTATTGATCTCGAGTATGGAGTCTCCCGGTTTCCACATGATCCTCGTGTTACCGTAGTTTTCCAGGATCCATGCCGGCACGTAGGGCTCCCTGTTTACTTTGAGCCCCCTGGCATCAAGCGGCAGCCCGTCCACGAGGATGGATATCTCCTCCTGATCGGCAGCGAAGGGCTGCCTGGAAATGCCCAGGAAAAGCAAGGCCGCAAAAAGAATGAGTGTCGAAATCCTTTTCATCTCTGAACTGTGCGGGTTTGTTTACAAGATTTGTACCCCATTATTTTTCCGGTGTCAAAATAATAAAGCCGCAAGCGCAAAATATTCCTTCGCTCTATTATGATGTCAGGCCGCTCTAAAGGGAATAGGGGAAGAGGGTAAAATCGAAACTCAGATTGAGAGAAAGATCTTCGAGGGTAACGTTTTCCTTCTTCTTCTCTTTCTTGGGTTTCCTGTCCTCCGCGTTTTTGGTCTCCTTTTTTCCGGAAATGCGTATGTCTGCCTTCCCCGTGAGTGTTTTCAGGTTGAATGTCAGGTCTGCGGTGCCCGCAGCGGTTGGTATCTCGATGCCCCCGTAGTTGAGGGAAATTTCAGCGTCCATGTCTGTTGAGGAAAGCGTTCCGGTAAATTCCGGCTCCTTGGTGGTGCTATCATATTTTATCTTGAACTCGATACCGCGAAATAGCGCTCTCCGCGAGAAGATCTCGAGGGTGGGTTTGTCTTCGGGCCCGACGGATATGAATACCCCGTAACCTTCCACGACCTCCACGGGGATATCGCTTGTCGAATTCAGTATCATTTTGCCGGCTGCGAGAAGGGATGACAGCTGGGTTGAATTCAACTTGATTATTTCCGAGTTGATTCTGACTTTTTTATCGGGGGAGGTCAGCTTGACGTTGTGAAACTCAAAGGAGTCAGATATCCCGGGGATTCCGATTTTTTCAATGTAGACTGAGTAATCTGTTTTATGTTCGATATATTCCTTGAAAACCCTCGTTCTCTCGTCTTCATTGACGAGCACCTCGAGGAATTTCAGGAAGCTTGTCCTGCCGTTCATTTCTCCCCCCCCCCGGTGATGATTCCACAGAATGTGTGGAAAATTCTGTGAATAAAGCTGTGCATTCCCGCTCAAAAATAGCACTGAGGGGATACTTTATTCAATATGCACAAAATTTGGGCATATTACAAGTTGAGTGAAAACCTTTTTCTCGTTTTCATTTTTGTGGCGTAGTAGAGAAACTTGTCCATCTTCAGGCTGTCAAGGGAAACCTCGAAGCCATGTTTGCTGAAACAGGGCGCGAGTTTGTCGAAATGCTCCAGGAAAAATACCGATGCGGAGTTGTACCCGTAGTTGAGAATCTGTATCCTCTCGGAATAGTTCATGCTTCCGTAGAGGAAGAGGGCAGATTCAAGCTGTCCCGGCTCTATGAGGATGATGTCCACGTCGGGGTGTGCCCTGGCAAGGAGGGAGAGTCCCAGGTCGAGCTTGACCCTGCTGTTGATTCTAAATGACTGTTCCGTAACATTTGAAATCCCCGATTCCGCTATTGATCTGCAGCAACCGGTGAAGGTGGGAATCGAGACGACTGTCTTGTCATTGTAAACGGGGACCACGGGGTTGATGATAACGATGAGGTCAGCACCGCGGTTGATCGCGATGTCGATATGGCCCGATCTTTCCGCAGCGCCGTCGATGAAGAAGTGGCCGTTGATCTCAACGGGTGAGAAGTACCCCGGAATGGCCGTGGAGGCGCGGATCGCAGCCGGAATGGGGATTTTCTTCTTTCCTTCCTCGCCGAAGACCCAGCGCTCCCCCCTGTCGAGCTCGACAGCCACTATGTAGAGCTCCTTTTCCAGATTGCTGAAATCGCTGGTATTTCCGGGGAGGGTCAGGATCCTCTCCATATACGATTCCAGGTTTTTGTTCGAGAAGACCCCCGGGGGCAAGCACGATTCGAGTGCCGACAGAAAACTCACGGCGTTTACCTTTCTCTGGTCACGCTTCATGGAACGAAATATCTGGGGGAATGAGAAAAGAAACTTGCCGAAACCACTGAGATATTCACGGAGGGGGAATGAATAGATATCCTCCTGTTTCATGAAAAAAGGGCTCGTCTTCGGGCCCAGGATGGAACGGTACATGAGTTTTGGCGTTATGCCGTTTGCGAGCATCGCGGCAAGGATTGAGCCGGCCGATATGCCGATGAAGATGTCAAAATCCGTGGGTCTCTTTCCGCCCGTGATGATATCGTTGAATGCCGACATGGCCCCGAGCTCGTAGATGCCCCCGGTTATCCCCCCGCCGCTGAGTATTAAGGCTGTTTTTTTCATGACCCTTTTTGCCCGATCCGTCATCTAACCAGTATAGGAGTTATCGGATGCAGGTACATCTATATTTATCTTCATGCCTTCTCTGATTGCGAATATAATACGAAGAGGTAAACAAAATGAACTATTTTAGAAATTCCGGCATTAATTCGGCGGGGAGGATAAAAACCCCCGGGGGGAGAGTTCTGTGTATGCTCGCACACCCTGACGATGAGACATTCGGGCCGGGAGGGACCATCGCAAAGTACGCTGATCTCGGGTATGAGATGTTTCTCGCCACGGCTACAAAGGGGGAAGCGGGAATGCTCGGTGACCCTCCCGTTGCCACCCGGGACAACGTGGGGGAGGTCAGGGCCCTGGAACTTGCGTGTGCTGCCAGGACACTGGGCATCAAGGAGATATTCTTTATGGGTTTCATAGATGGAAAGCTGGAGGAAACCCCCGTGGCATCGATCATCGAGAGGGCCGTATATGCAGTAAGGAAGTACAGGCCTCATGTTATCATAAGCTTCGGGCCCACCGGAGTTTCGGGCCACCCGGATCATATCATGATGTCGGAAGTATCGCGGCTTTGCTTCAGGAAATCGGCAGAGAGCGATTATTGCCCGGAACACCGCCAGAATGGGAACCTTCCTCCCTGGCAGGCGAGGAAGCTCTACCATTTCGAGATTCCGGAGAGATTTTTGAAGGAGCGCAACATCGACCTGAGCGGGGTCCCCATGGAGGATATCACCACGGTTATCGATACCTCGGATTACGTGGACAAAAAGATCAAGGCTTTTCACTGCCACAAGACCCAGATCAAGGATATCGAGAGGATCCTCTCGAGGCCCAATTACCGGGAGTTTACGAAGAGGGAGTATTACATCCTGGCTGACGTGGCGGGTGTTGAAACGCCATCGTTTCCCGAAAGCGACCTCTTCCAGGGCATAGATGTAAGCGAATAGATTTCCATGGCGAAACGTCGGGGGGCTGGGTGAAGATCGGGATTTTCGGTGGACCCCTGTCGGGGAAGAGCACGCTCCTTGGTGCCCTCGTTGCCGGGTTCGGCTATGAGATGGACGACACGAGGGCGAGAAAGAGCCCTTTCGTGGTAAGCGTTCCCGATGAGCGGGTCGACTATCTCGAGAAAATATGCAAACCCAAAAAAAAAGTTTACCAGACAGTGACGCTCCTGGAGATCCAACCGGGAAGCGAGTCCCTGATAGACGGCCAGAACGTTTCTTCCCTTCGCGGTTGTGATGTTTTGCTTCTCCTCATACCTCTTTTTCTCTCCAAGACCCCCGATGAGCTATCCCCTTCTGAAGGTGTCCTCGAATCTTGTCGTGAGATAGAAACGGACCTATGTCTTGCAGATTACCTGGTGATCCAGAAGAGGCTCGAGCGCCTCCTGAAAGAGGGCAAAAAAAGCCGCGAACGGGAGCTCATGCAGGACCTTGCCGCAAACCTCGAATCGGGCAGGCCAGTGAGGGATATGGAACTCAGGGAGGATGAAAAAAAGATGGTCTCGGGCTTCAGTTTATTGAGTGAAATTCCAATCATAGCCGTTGTCAACGCGGGCGAAGATGACCTGGAGAATGAATCTTTGAAAAGAGAAGTGGAAAAAATAGAGAGGCGTGGAGTCGACGCCGTCCTTGTCTGCGCGAAGCTCGAGGAGGAGATTATGTGCCTGGATCCCGATGACAGGGAGATGTTCATGCGTGAAGTCGGTATCGAGGGGGTCATGGGGCACGGCATCGTAAAAAGCGCCTACCGCCTTCTCAACCTGATAACCTTCCTGACGGTAAACCCCAACGAAGTGAGGTCATGGAGTATTGTGAGGGGGGCTTCTGCGCGTGAGGCCGCGGGCAGGATCCACAGCGATATGGAGCGTGGATTCATCAGGGCCGAGGTGATACCTTTTAAGGAATTCGTTCAGTTTAACGATATGGCCCGGGCAAAGGCAGCCGGCAGGGTTCGGGTCGAGGGGAAGGACTATATCGTGGAGGATGGCGATATCGTCACGGTAAGGTTCAACGTATAACTTCCGAAATTTTTTGAGAGTTTACGAAAGCCTGAAAGGAGAGAATGTGCTCGCTTTCAGAAAATTGCCACAGGGAACGTTTGGTCGAAAGGACGCAAAGGGCCACGCGGGACTCGATATCGATCCCTCCGCTTTTTGAATTCTCGTCGCAGATGACGAGAAGGTGATAAGGGAGCTTGTAAGCGAGAGGCTAAGAATCGAGGGATATACGGTGGAGGAGGCGGAAAACGGTGAGAGGGCTCTTACGATGCTCAGTTCCGGCACCTTCGATCTCCTTCTGACCGATCTGAACATGCCTGCCCTGAACGGTCCCCAGCTCCTCGGAAAGGCCAGGGAAAACCGTAACCTCGCCACGGTGATCATGTCCGGCAAGGGTGACATTGAAACTGCTGTCGATGCGATGAAACTGGGCGCCTCGGATTATATTTTCAAACCGGTAAATTTCAGGATCCTCATGCACACCATCGAATCCCTGAAAAACGTGTTCCCCATCATAATGCATCATCATGAAAGGTATGACGGGAAGGGATATCCTTCCGGCCTGAGGGGAGGGACGATTCCCCTGGAAGCAAGAGTGCTCGCCATCGCCGATACCTGCGATGCAACGACCTCGAGCAGGGCATACCGGAGCGCTCTTTTGCCGGAAAGGGCTCTTGCGGAGAAAAGCAATTGCAGCGGCTCCCAGTTTGACCCTGACCTTGTCAGGGTATTTATTGATATCCATCCCCGCCTGGAGCTTCCCCCCCCCGCATCTCTCTTCCCCAGTGATCTACCGTATCGGGAAGTACAGGTAGATCAGGGAAAGGAGCAGTGGAATGGTTGCGAGGGACATGAGCGTCCCCGCAAGTATCGTTGATGCGGCAAGCCCCGGATTTTTGTTGAATTTTTCACAGAGGATGAAATTGAAAACAGCCGGTGGCATGCTCGCCTGGAGGAGAACGGCGAAGGCAGAGGTGCCGCTGAGACCAAACAGCATAATTGCGCAGAAGCCGGACAGGATGCCGATCGAAAGACGCATGGTGGCCAGGGTGTAGGAGAGCTTCAGGTCAGTCTTCTCGATGTTCCAGAGGCGGACTCCAAGAGAAAAGAGCATGAGGGGTATCGCCGAGTCGGCAAGCAGCTTTACGGGTCGCTCTATCAGGACCGGGAGGGTAATGTTCAGCCGGTTGATGGCGATGCCGAGGATAGCTGCAGGGGCAAGCGGCAAAAGCAGCGCATCTCCGACTTTTCCCCTTCCGCTCGCCAGGGCTGTGCCCAACGTGTAGTGGACTATCGACATGGTGACGAAGAAGATGGTGGCGACGGCAAGACCATCCCTGCCGAAGGCAAAGTAGCAGACCGGCAGGCCCATATTCCCCGAGTTCATGAATGCCATGGTGAGGGTTGCCGCTGGAGAGCCGCCTGCTATCTTCTTCGAGGAGAAAAAGGAGAGGGCAGAGCCCAGGATGGCGATAAACAGGGAGCTGCCAAAGATAAGGGAAAAATTTTCAAAAGGAAGGGTCCTGTCGGTGAGAGAGTAGAACACGAGGAGCGGGGCGGCCACGTAGGTTATGAAATCGGTGACGAAATGAAGATCCCGGCTCTTCCTCCATCTGGCGAAGAGATAGCCTCCCCCGATAACCGAGAAAACGGGTACCACCACCGCCACGATTTTTGGGAAAATAGCTCCGAGATGGGTTTGCAACTCTCCTTTTCTCCCTCCTCCCCTGGGTGGGTTTGGCCGGCATCATGTTGACTTTGAAATCAGAAGGAAAAGTTTATCCCTATGCCAGCAGCAGTGTCCGTTCCGGCTTTCAGCTCCAGGAATATGTTTGCTGAATCCCCGATATTGAAAACGAGACCCGGGGTGATAAAGAGATCCAGGTCATCGTCGTCAGTGAGAGAACCCCCTCGCGCGGCCACCTCCATGCCGAGGGTTCCCCGAATAACCAGAGCGGTGGCAGAGGTGAGAGTCTTCTCGCCTACGGGCCCTATGAAGAACTCGTTCAGGGCCCGCCGCGACTTCAGTATGCTCGAAAAGCCGGTTGCCAGGTAGAGGTCGAAGGGGAAAGAGCCCTCGAAACCGAAGATCCGCACATTTCCGTCCACCCCCAGATATGCGCCGGTCCCCTCGTTCCTGCCTTTTTTTATCTCCACTGCCCCTCCTTTGAGTCCCACCTCAAAGGTGCCGGCCGGCTTTGTTCTCACCTGGCCGAAATAGTAGGAAAAATCGTCTGCGAAAGAGGTGAAGAAGCCGGCGGTGTTTCTCCCCGAAGAGAAGTCAAAAAACCTGTTCGACGAGGCGGTGGAATTTCCGACGCAGAAAGTTGCCGTTAAAAAGATAAAAGCGAGGGTGAAAGAGGCTTTTGCTCTCATTATCTCCTCCCCCTTTGACGGGATGAAGCAAGGTGACCTTCCCCCAGTCCGTGGGCGATCCCGTTAAAGAGTCCAGCGAGGTATCCATGGCCCTGTTGGCAATATATAATATACTGATGCTTGAACCAATGGGGAATTTCCTCATAGGAGGAGTTGCCATGGCGAGGGCGGGGACATTGGCCGCAGTTTTTGTCCTGTCGTTTTGTGTAACCCTCCATTACCCCCTTCCTGCGGAAGGTGCTTCCGTGAGGGAGCCCGCCTGGGCCGGCTCTTTTTATCCCTCCGATGCGCAAGAACTGAACGGTATGATACAGGGCCTCATGGAGGAGGGTAAAGAGGTTCCCCTGCAGAGCAAGAGGATTGCCGGTATTATCGCTCCCCATGCGGGATACGTCTACTCCGGGAGGACTGCCGCGAGGGCCTACAGGGAGATAAGGGGAAACCGCTATGACCTCGTCGTTTTACTGGGGCCCAGCCACTTCCTTCGCGTGCAAAGGGCCGCGATCATGCTCGAGGGAGCATTCAGGACCCCCCTCGGGCTGGTGAACATCGACAGCCGCGCTGC
Organism: Deltaproteobacteria bacterium; assembly: GCA_011773515.1. Classification (NCBI taxonomy): domain Bacteria; kingdom Pseudomonadati; phylum Myxococcota; class Myxococcia; species Deltaproteobacteria bacterium. The sequence goes on along the minus strand of WVXK01000062.1, from coordinate 219,178 downwards.
TCGCGATATCCAATCCCGCTCTCCCGGCCTGTTTGAAAGTTCCCCCGCGCTCTTTGTGAGGGAGCACTCCCTCGAAGTGCAGCTTCCCTTTCTTCAGGTAGCTCTCGGTGACTTTTCCTTCGTTCCCATCGAAGTGAACGCGATCGAGAGGAGCCTGCTGGAAAAGGTAGCCGACGCTATTTTCAGCGCGGTACGGGGGAGAAGGGTCCTCGTCGTGGCGAGCACTGACCTCTCACATTACAAGAGCCGGAGCGCGGGGGAAGTCCTCGATGGCGTGTTCAGGAAAAGGGTGCAGGATCTAGACGACGGCGGGCTCATCCGTGATCTCAAGGAAGGGAAGTGTGAGGCATGCGGAGGCGCCGCGTCGGTGCTGGCACTCATGCTGTGGAAAAGGCTGGGAGCCGCGTCGGTATACATCACGGGGTACGCAGATTCCGGGGATGCAACGGGAGATACCGCATCGGTGGTTGGCTATGTATCGGCGATCGCACTGAAAAGTGGTGAGAAGACTTCCCAAAGGAGGGGAACGATGAAGGAAGGGGAACTTGGCGGCACCGGTTACCTGAGCGAAGGCGAGAAAAGGGAACTCCTCGCAATAGCCAGGAAAACCATCAACGAGTTCGTTCAAATGGGGAATATTCCCGATGTCGAGGTTTCGAGCGAGAAATTGAAAGCCCCCGGCGCGGCATTCGTCACGATAGAGAAAGGGGGAAAACTCCGGGGTTGCATAGGGTACACGAAGGCTCACTATCCCCTCTACCGGACGATCATGGAGTGCGCCGTCTCATCCGCTACTGAGGATCCACGGTTTCCGCCGCTCACACCCCCGGAACTTGCGAGCATACGTGTCGAGATATCCGTGCTCACTCCGCTTGAAAAGGTTGAGGATATATCGGGCATTGAGGTGGGCAGGCACGGCCTCATGGTCTCGAGAGGGCACAAAAGGGGTCTGCTTCTTCCGCAGGTGGCAGTAAAAAACGGATGGGACGTCGAAACGTTTCTCTCCCAGACCTGTGTCAAGGCGGGGCTTCCCTCCCTTGCCTGGAAAAAGGAAGTTGACATTTATTCCTTCGAGGCGGAAGTATTCGGTGATGATGAGAACCGGTGAATGACATGGGATCCAGAGTTGCGGAAATCAGCGTCAAGAGCCCCAAAAAGGCAGCTTCCTATGATCCCCGGGACATGTCGGTTGCTTTGAAAAGAGGGCTGGAAATGCTCTCCGGAATGGGGTGGAAAAAGTATCTGGCATCCCGCTTCGGAAAGAGGGCGAGAGTTTCCATCAAGGTAAATTGTCTCGGAGTGCCCGGTATACAGACGAGGATGGCAGTGGCGTACGGAATCGCCGATCTGCTGGTGCAGGCGGGGCTCTCCGAAAGCAACGTTACCGTATGGGACAGGCAGAATGATGAGCTGGTCCGGGCCGGGTTCAGATTGAATTACAGCTCCTCCGGGATCAGGTGTTTTGGGACGGACACCTACGGCGTTGGCTATGAAAGTAAACTCACGGTCAACGGCGAGGTGGGAAGCCTCCTCTCCAGGATCCTCACCAGGATGAGCGATTTCGTCATAAGCGTTCCCGTTCTCAAGGATCACATTCTCTGCGGTTACACGGGGACGATGAAAAACTTTTTCGGGGCGATCCACAACCCGAACAAGTATCATATGAACGGCTGCACCCCCTACATACTGGACCTCTTCAGTGCCCCGGTGGTCAAAAACAGGGTTGTCCTCTCAATCCTGGATGGAACTTTCGTCCAGTGCAACGGCGGTCCCTCCTTCAACGCCAGGTGGAGGGAGGAGGGCCGTGTTCTGTATGTAGCCGAGGATCCCGTTTCGCTCGACCAAGCCGGCTACGAGAAACTCGAAGAGCTCCGCAGGTCGAGAGGGCTTCCCTCCCTGCGGGAAGAGAAACGGTTTCCCCAGTACATATTCGATGCCGCCCTTCCGCCGTATGAACTCGGAGTGGCCGGTGAAGGTGTGGAAACCGTGAGGGAGGTGGTGGGATTGTGAAAATATCGAGGAGACAGTTTTTCACCGCATGCGGGACCTGTGCCGCCTCTCTGATCGTCCCCCGCCCGGAGTCCTTAAGGAGGATGGCGGCAGCAACGGGCGACGCCATTGCCTTTTCCCTGTCTTCTGATCTATCGGATAGAGAGGCGAAATATTACGAAAGGAAACAGGGGCTCGAAATCGAGTGCCTTCTCTGTCCCCGGAAGTGTCTCGTCGGCGACAGGGAAAGGGGTTACTGCGGGGTGCGGGAAAACAGGGCGGGGAAATATATGACCCTCATCCATTCCCGGCCCTGTACCGTCCATGTCGACCCCATCGAGAAAAAGCCCTTCTTTCACGTCTACCCGGCAAGCAGGGCCTTTTCAATGGCCACAGCCGGGTGCAACGTCAACTGCAAGTTTTGCCAGAACTGGGAGATTTCCCAGTCAAGGCCCGAACAGACGCGAAACTATCGTCTCTCTCCGGAAGATATCGTAAGGAGGGCGAAGGAATCCGGCTGTATGACCATAGCGTATACCTACAGCGAACCCGTCGTGTTTTACGAGTACATGTACGACTGTGCCGTTGCCGGCAACGAGGCGGGAGTGGACAGCATTGTCGTAACGGCCGGATACATTCAGGAAAAACCGCTGAAGGAGCTCTTGTCAAAGGTCCTCGCGGTAAAGGTTGATCTGAAGGCCTTCGAAGAGGAGTATTACAAAAAGATAGTCCGTGGCGAGTTGAAGCCCGTTCTCGATGGGCTCGTAAGCATTGCCTCCTCGGGCACATGGCTGGAGATCGTCTATCTCGTGGTTCCCACCCTCAACGATGACCCCGATCTGTTAAAAAAAATGGCGGTCTGGATAGAAAAAGAGCTGGGGGCACATGTGCCTCTCCACCTTTCACGCTTCTATCCCCAGTACCTTTTGAGAGACCTACCACCCACGCCCGTGTCTACCCTGAGAAGGTTGAGGGAGGTATGCATCGATGCGGGCCTCAAGTATGTTTACGTGGGGAATGTCCCGGGAGATCCGGGAGAGCACACCTACTGCCCCCGGTGCGGGAAAAGGGTAATTTCCCGTCTGGTCTATTTCATTGGTGAAAATCACGTTCAGAATGGAAAGTGCGCCCACTGTGGTGAAAAAATCGAGGGTATATTCGAAAAGAAGGCATGAAAACTGCCCTGTTTTCCATTCTCCTGGGCTTTTCAACGCTCCTGTCGCAGGTCGTTATCCTGAGAGAAGTTTTTTCCCAGTGCGGTGGGAACGAGGTGGTCTACGGTATGGGGCTGGGCCTGTGGCTGCTCTCCGGCGGTGCCGGCGCCCTTTCCTTCCGGGAGGGCGTGAGGCCTTCATGGAGGCTGATCGAAGCTCTCGCCTTCGCCATTCCCCTTCTCGCGCTGCTGGGCGTTTTGTTTACCCGCGGGGCGCGTGTCATCGTGGGAATCTTGCCGGGTGAGGCGCCACCGTTTGACCTCGTTCTCCTCGTCACCTCCGTTCCCCTCCTCCTTCCCTCCCTTGCCGGTGGCATGCTCTTTCGGCAACTCTCGCTCACTGACGACCCCCGGGCCGGGAAGAGCAGCGTCTTTTTCTATGAGGCCATCGGCGCATCGATTGCGGGTGTGCTCTCCCTCATTCCATATTGCATCGAGGCGGGCCCCTATTTTTTTCTTTCCGTCTGTCTTCTCTCGAGCGCAGCGGCAATTATCCTCGTCCGCCGCGTTCTGAATGGGGTGGAGCTCTCCCTTGTCTCCCCTTTTCTGCTGCTGCTTGCGTCACTTGCTTTGCTTCTTTGTTCGCGCTATATCGATTCCCTCACCTCTGCCTGGTCTTTTCGCGGGTTCGAACACACCCATTACAGACAGACTCTGACGGGAAGGTTTGACGTGACCACTGATGGGGAACAGAAAACATTCTATGCCAATTTAAAGAGGGAGTTCGTTTCCGGGGACCCTGTTTTTTCCGAGGAGATGGTCCACTTCCCGGCATCGTTTGGAAAGACGCCTCGCCGCTTTCTCCTGATAGGCGCCAGCCTTCTGCCACTTGTCCGGGAGTGTGAAAAATATGGGGACGTGAGCGTGTCCGTAATCGACGCTGACTTCCTGCACGCCGAGAGTGTCATTGCCCAGATCGGTGGCAAGGGTCTCGCAGAAGTGTATGTTCCCGAGGATCCGGTGCGCTTTTTCAACGGGGGGGGAAGAGAGTACGACGTCATCATCCAGGCGCCGGGGTTGCCTGTAACCCTCTCTTCGCTCCGGACATTGCGGGCATCCTTTTACAGGAACCTTTCCGGAGCTCTCGCAAAGACGGGCATCTTGTTCGTAAGACTTCCCTTCGGCGGGGACTACCTCGGCGATGATTACGTCCATATCCTGGATTTTCTTCATTCCGCCATGCTCGGGTCTTTCGGCGCCCTTCGCATTATCCCCGGTGATGAGTTTTCTTTTATCGCTTCACCCTCCCTTCCGGTCGATAAGGCAGATTTCGACGTGGTGGCGGGCCGGTTACGGTCAAGGCATTTGAAAAACGTCTACTTCGTCCCGGAGATAGTCCCATTCCGGATGGATGGCAAACGGGAGGCATGGGCTCGGTCACTTCTGACCGGAAGGGGTGGCGGGGGAATCTTCGACCAACTCCCGGTAATCCACGGGCTCTCCTCGGTTTTTTCCCAGCACCCAGACATTGCCGACAGGGCGATCGTCAGGCTTTTCAAGATTTCCCCTGCCATGATTTTGCTTTCCTTTCTTATGTTTTACGCCCTCTTTTTTTTCGGCACCACGGCCCTGCTGGGAAGAGGCTTTGCCCAGGCGATACTCTTTTTCTCCGGAGCCCTGGGGATACTCGTTGAGGTATCCCTCATATTTGCCTTTCAGATGGCTTTCGGCAGCGTGTACACCCACATCGGTCTTCTTTTCTGCTCCTACATGGTGGGGCTCGCAGCGGGGTCTTCCGGGGTCCTCGGAAGCGTAAAGAAAGCTTCTTTCGCCATGCTCGCGGGGACGGTGCTTTCGGCCATACTCGTATTGTGGGTCTTCGGAGGGCAAAACGGTGTTCCCCCGTCCCCGCTCTTTTACTTTGCCCTTTTTGTCACGGGATCGGGCGGAGGGGGGCTTTTTGCCGGATCGGGTCACCGCCTGGGTTCCTACAGCCGCGCCTATGCCCTTGACCTTGCCGGTTCGGCATCGGCCGCCTTCACCGGCGCTTCATTCCTTCTTCCCCTCTGCGGCGTGGCGGTGGGTTCCCTCGTAATCGGTGCCTTGTCGCTCTTCGTCCTTGCAATGTCTTTCCTTCTCTCTTCGAGGGGTTGATTCCCCGTCTTGCTCAAGGGGTGCGTAGCCGGCGGGAGATGTCGGGTGAAGGTTATGCTCTTCACCGTCAGCTGTTTTCCTCGGCGGGGCCGTCGTGGCGCTCGACTCTCGAGTAAATGGCAATTTCGTATCCGAGGACGTCAACCTCGTATACGACATCATCAAGTTCAACGGAATAGAGTCTGCCCGATTCCATAGCCTCTTCGTGCTCACCTGTTCCGAACGCCTCCTGCTCTTCCAGATAGTCGATCAGGGATCTTACTTCAACGAAGGTCAGGTCGATGGCGGTAATGAGGTTATAGATTTTTTCCCTGTGGAGAATGGGGTAGACGTCATATGCATCATCCATCGGGCTGTCTCCAAACGCCTTGCTTATTTTTTTATCGTAGTATAATTTTTTCAATAGGGGGGAGAAAAAGGAACCAGCAGTGCTAGTAGGAGATATCCTCGAACACAATGCCCGTGTTTTTCCCGAAAAAGAGGCGGTCGTCTGCGACGATGAGGTGCTGACATACAGGCAGCTGAAAAAGAGGGTGGATTATTTAACCGCTCTCTTCCGTGAGATGGGGGTCCGGAGAGGCGAACCCGTGGCGGTTCTCACCCGGAATTCCCCCCGGTACGTGGAGATACTGTTTGCGCTTGCGGGAATGGGGGCGATCACTTCCCCGCTCAACTTTTTCCTCTTGCCCCCGGAACTGATCCGGATCTTGCAGGACCTTGAACCGAGGTTCCTTTTCTTTGAAAAAAAGTTCGTGGACTCGGTAGATGCAATAAAGGAATATTGCCCTTACCTGGAGAAATTGGTTTGTATAGACGGGGATGTGTCCGGCTATCCTCCCCTGGCTGCCCTCATGGGGAGGGGGTACCGAAGCGGCGCCGCAGGAGATTTTTTGGATGAAAGCGATGTGGCGTTTATCTCTTATGCAGGGTCAATCGGGAAAAACCCCAAAGGGGCGCAGCTCACCCACAGAAATCTTATGTGCGCCTCTTACTTCTCCGCACTGGAACTGAACATCTCACGCAGTGATGTGTACCTGTCAACGGCTTCGCTCCCCTTCCTTGCCGGTGCGGGGAGGATGATGAAGTTTTTCCTCCCCGGCGCAAAAGTGGTAATCATGAGGATTTTTGAGCCGGAACTGGCACTGAAGCTCATTGAGAAGCATCGCGTTACGCAGCTGCTCCTCGTTCCGCAGATGATGGCACAACTCGCCTCCGAGGCGAGAAAAGGTAAACACGACATCTCTTCTCTGAAAAAGATTTCCTACAGCGGTATCATCCCGGTAGACCCCTTACTTCTCAAAGAAGCGATGTCGATATTTCATTGTGGCTTCGTCCAGTCCTTTGCACAGGTTGAATCGTCGGGGAACATAAGTTTCCTCAACGTAAACGAAGAAATGGGGAGGGACGACGCTGTTGGTTTGAGGAGGCTTTCCTCGATCGGCAAGGAGGCGGTCGGGATTCGCGTAAAGGTCATCGATTCTTCGGGGGTGGAAATCGTGCCGAACATGGTGGGAGAGCTTGCAGTCAGGGGACCCACCGTTATGAAAGGTTATTACAATGACCCCTATCTTACCGCGGAGAAAGTTAAAAATGGCTGGCTTTACACCGGTCACATAGCTTCGATTGATGAGGGTGGCTATATTTACGTCATCGACAGGCTGCGGGATATCATAATCAGGGGAGGAGTCCCCGTTGATCCCGCTGAAGTCGAGGAGATACTCTTAGAACACGGAGCCGTCGATGATGTTTCGGTCATCTCAAAACCCGATTACGAATGTGGTGAGGTGCCGGTGGCGATAGTCGTGCTCAAAGAGGGGGCTACCATCGAAAAGAGCGAGATTCTCGCATATGCCAGGAGCAATATGGCGCCTTTCAAGGTCCCCGCTTCCATCGAGTACACCGAGAGTCTGCCGAGAAACAGCCAGGGGAAAATTCTCAAAGCGAGAATCAAGGAAGATATGAAAGGGCGTGGTTTCTTACACGACAAGTCAACTGGCGACGCGGCAGCCATTGCGTCAGCTGATCCTTCTAAAGCTCAGTGACCTGATAGAACCCGTAGAAAAGAGCCGCAGAATTCTGCGGCTCTTTCCACTTACCTTGAAGAAACGATCAGCAGGTGTGTCTCCCCTTCGGTTGGATTTTTCCACCTGTGGGGCATGGTACTCCTGAAGTAGATGCTGTCCCCCTCTTCGAGGCGGAAGATTTTCCCGTCCATATCGATCTCGATTGCCCCCCGAAGAACGAGGAAGAAATCCTCCCCGCCGTGATTTGCATAATCGGCGCCACTACCTGCCCCGGGTTGCAATATGCTAATCATGGGATGAAATTTCTGGTTCGGCAGCCCACTTCCGAGGCTCTTGAACTCAACGTTCCTGATTTCCGTCGCGATCGTTTCGCGGTTTTCACTCTTTGTGAATATATATTCCTTTTCTTCCTCACCGAGAAGAGAACTCAGCGATTCACCCAGGGCCCGTGCGATGTTCACGAGGGTTGAAACTGTCGGGGAAGATACGTTTCTTTCGATTGCGCTTATTGCCGTTGCGCTCATACCACTCTTATCCGATAGTTCCTGTAGGGTTAATCCCTTGCGCTTTCTTATGCTCTTGATTCTTTTTCCTACATCGATGGATTGGATGCTCATACTTCCTGACCTCCTTTTTTATTGAGGCTGTCGGCGGACTTACCCGATCTTATATGAGGTAAAAAGTTTGCTCGTTATGTCGTTTACTCCAACTGTTAGAACGGTTGCCTAAAAAAATTTATTTATAAAAATGAAAAATATTCAGATTAACTTTATTATAGCACCATATATTTCAGGGCGAGAAAAAATATTCACAATTCTGCAGCGTAAAAAGTAAAAATTACCCGTTAGGGTATTGCAAATAAAAGGCATAAGAGTTTACAATTGCGAGAATGCCCGACGAGTGGGGGAGCGAAAAAGAGTGTCGGCGTCGACAGGGTCCGTTATCACCGATATCGTCGAAGACAAGGATTTTTTCAGAGGGCTCTTGATGCAAGGGCCCGTTGATCAGAGGGAAGATGGAGACCGCCGCGGCAGAGGCGGGAACTTTGTGTGTGCCTGATTCGGAACTGTCTGGAGACTGCATTATATCGAGCGTGTTCAACAAAAAAGTTGTGACGGTAGCGGCCAGTGAGGCTGCAGAAGGTGCACACCGGACAAAAGTTGCCGGGAGATAGCCGAAGACCTGCGGGGAAACGAACCTTTATCCAGGGAGTCTGAGGGCTGGGAACATGGAGAGAACAATTTTTAGGGAATATGACATCCGGGGAGTCGTTGGAAAGGACCTCGAGGCAGAAAGCGTCTTTAAGATAGCCAGGGGTTTTGCCGCGTACTGTTCGCGGAAAGGGGTGAAAAAACTCTCCCTTGGAAGGGATGTGCGCCTGTCATCCCCTGATTTTCGCGAAGCGATGATACGGGGTCTTACCTCCTCGGGCCTGGATGTCGTGGATATCGGGGTGGTGCCGACCCCTCTTTTGTACTTTTCGATAGTAGAGCTTCAGACCGACGGTGGCGTCATGATTACCGGCAGCCACAACCCCCCCGAGTACAACGGTTTCAAACTATGCGTCGGGACCACGGCGATCTACGGGGAGATGATTCAGGAAGTGAGGGAGGTAATAGAACGGGCCGAGTTCATGGATGGCGAGGGGTCCCTCAGGAATGAGGACGTGATTCCCCTCTATATCGAGAAAATAAAGGATAACGTGAAGATCGAGGGGAAGGTGAGGGCCGTTGTCGACTGCGGGAATGGAACTGCAGGCCTCGTGGCCCCCTCCCTTTTCAGGGAGATCGGCGTCGACGTCATTCCTCTTTTCGAGGAACCTGACGGAAACTTCCCCAATCACTTTCCCGATCCCACGGTGCCGGAGAATCTGGAAAAGCTCATCGAAAAGGTCAAAGAGACGGGAGCCGACGTAGGCGTCGGTTACGACGGGGATGCAGACCGGATCGGCGTGGTGGATGAGAGGGGGAATGTCATATTCGGGGATTATCTCCTCGTCATATTCTCCCGTGAGCTGCTCACGAGAAAACCGGGCGCAACGATTATTTCCGAGGTCAAGGCATCCCAGAACCTCTTCGACGACATCCGCAAACATGGCGGGAATCCCGTGATGTTCAAGACCGGCCATTCCCTGATAAAGAACAAGATGAAAGATGTGGGGGCTGAACTGGCAGGGGAGATGAGCGGGCACATATTTTTCAAGGACCGGTATTACGGGTTCGATGATGCGATCTACGCTTCGGCGCGGCTCTTCGAAATATTGTCGAAGGCAAAAGACCCCCTTTCATATCTCCTCTCAGATCTCCCCGATCTCTTCTCAACTCCCGAGATAAGGATGGAGTGTCCCGATGAGGATAAGTTTGCCGTGGTTGACGAGGTAAGGAAGCTGCTCTCGCCCGAAGCGAAGGAAGTGATCACCATAGACGGAGTGCGGGCGCTGTTTGACGGCGGCTGGGGACTTGTTCGGGCCTCGAATACACAACCCGTGCTGGTGCTGAGATACGAGGGGGTAAGTGAGGCGGAGGTTGAGAAAATAAGGTCCACTGTTTTGAAGGCGGTGAAGGCGGCCATGGAAGCAAGAAAGGCTCGGGACTAGAAAGCTTTGCTCTCCCAGAAAATTTTATACGCCATATTCCTCGGCTTACTGCAGGGGGTGACCGAGTTTCTGCCCGTTTCCAGCTCGGGGCACCTCGTCCTTTTCCAGCGACTCTTAGGGCTAAAGGAGCCGGAGCTCTTTTTCGATGTCCTACTTCACCTCGCAACCATGGCAGCCACGGTCTGCTTCTTCAGGAATGAGCTTTCTGAAATAATCGGGTCGGGAGCGAGGAGGGAAAAGAGCGGATTGACCTATCTGTCCTACATACTCGTAGCTACGATTCCCACCCTCCTGATCGGGTTTGCCACGGCCCACAATTACGAATCTATCTTTGCCTCCTTGAACGTGGTCAGGGCTGGCTTCTTTGCCACCGCACTCATCCTCGTCGTGCCATCTTTTCTCCCTCACAACCCGGCAGGGGAGGTTACGGGCCTGAGAGCCCTCCTAATCGGGACGATGCAGGGACTCTCGGTCATTCCCGGCCTTTCCCGCTCGGGGTCGACGATCATGACGGGCATTATATTGGGGGTAAATCAACGATCATCCTTCACATTTTCCTTTATCCTGTCGATCCCGGCGATTGCAAGCGCGGTGGGTCTGCACGTTGCCCAGGGAAAGTTTTTTACGACTTTTCCCGTTCCGGCCATGTTCCTTGGTTTTGCGGCAGCTTTCTTTTCGAGCTACCTGTCTCTTGCTATACTGAAAAAAGTGGTCATGAGAATGAAGATGCACTTTTTCGGGTATTACCTTCTCGCGCTCACCCTCTTCACCTTCGCTTTCTCCGGGTAACGCAGGTGTCCCGAAATAAGGAGAAACGGGTCAAAAGGTTTTCTCTATGACCAAGCATGATGAGATGAAAGTCAGGGAGGAAAACAGGAAGATACGCTATTTGCGGATTCTCGTCGACCTCAATCTCTGGCTGATCATGTCGGGAGATGTCTCTCTGGAGGACGCCCAGAGAATGATCACCCGTCTGAGAGAAATATCTGAAAATCTCTTTCCCGGAAAAGGTTACGTTTTCGACCTGGTATACCTGCCTCGCTTCAGACGGGCGATAAAGGGGGCCTTCAACAGGGTAATCCAGTGAATCGTTTTCCATTCCCGGTTTTTAAGCAGTCACGCCCGTTGCCGGCGAGCTTGCTCATAATAGGGAATTGAAGGCAGAGGCGCGGTGTCGCTGGCTGTGCCTTATGCCAAAACGAAAAGTCCCTGCACATCTATGAGAACTCTTTTTCTTCCCCGGGAGCGAGGACTTCTATTTTCACGTCGGGAGACATGAGGGCGGCCTTTTCCACGAAGCTCTCCGCCGTCTGATCCAGAATGGGGAATGTGCCGAAGTGCATCGGTATCGCAATCCTGGGCTTGATCAGGCTCAGTGCTTTTGCTGCCTGCAGCCCGTCCATGGTGAATACGGAACCCACGGGCAGGATGGCGAGGTCCACGCCATACAGCTCCCCGATTAGCCCCATCTCCGAGAACAGGCCCGTGTCGCCGGCGTGATATATGGTGAACCCATCTTCGAGCTTTATCACGAAGCCGACGGGTGCCCCGAGGGTGCTGGAATGGAAGGCCTGAACCATCGTGAATGAAATGCCGTCAATGCTCACGGTCCCACCAATGTTCATGCCGTTTCCGCCGTGCAGGATCTGGGATTCGGGAACGCCCTTCTGTTTCAGGTCGACGGCTATTTCGAAAATGCTTATCACGAGGGCCCCCGTGCCTTTTGCCACTGAGAGGGCGTCACCTGCGTGGTCGAAGTGGTCGTGGGTGACGAGCAAAAAATCCCCCCTCCCGAGAGCCGTTTTGTCTTCTTTCGCCTGGGGGTTTCCCTCGAACCAGGGGTCGATGAATATCACCTTGCCTTTTGGAGAGGTTATCTTAAATCCGGAATGACCGAGCCACTTTACTTTTGCCTTTGCCATCTCATCCCCTCCTTTCCCGTTTTTTTACGTCTTATATCGATTGTATGTATCCCCCTTTTCTTTCGCAAGGACTTATCTCTTTCCATGCAGAAAACCTCTTTGAACCTGAAGAGTTGGAATTGCAAGGCACATCGCTTCAGTGGTAAAAGGATACTATGGCAGGCGCCTCCACTATTACGGTCAAGGCCCCCGTCAGGGTTGACATCGCGGGGGGAACCCTCGACGTATATCCGATCTATAACGTAATCGGGTCATCCCTCACGGTGAACTTCGCGATCAATATGTTTTCCCGGGTAACCTTGAAAAAAAGGGTGGAGGAGGGGATCCAGATCAACTTCGGCAAGGGAGAAAAACGGGAGTTCGAGAATACCCATTCCCTCGAAAACAAGGGGCGCCTCTCGGTTATCAAACATGTATTCGAGTATTTTCCCCCGTTTGGAAACTTTGTCCTTACCTTCGATTCGGAGGCTCCCCTGGGATCGGGGCTTGGCGCTTCGTCATCTCTTATCGTTGCGCTTCTCACCGCGACCGGGTTTTTTTCGAACAATCTCGTCCCACTGAAGAACCTGTTTCTCGTGGCATCTGAGATAGAGTCTTCTCTGATAAAAATGATGACGGGAAAACAGGATTATGTGCCGGCAGTTTACGGCGGGCTGAACGTAATCAGATTTTCCCCGGGAAAGACCCAGCTGGTAAATATCAAGAAAGACAAGGCGGAATGCCGGTTCCTGGAGGAATACGGGTTTTTGGCCTTCACGGGCGTTTCCCACGTGAGTGCCAATGAAAACTGGCTTCTTGTGAAAAAACTGCTCGATGGGGGAAGGGGGGGAGAGGAAAAGTTTGTACGGCTTCTTTCACTTGCGGAGTATGCCTCGGTTGCCATCGCCGACAGGGACCCTGCGAGGCTTGGCAAGATAATCGACGATGAATGGCAGGTGCGGAAAAGCCTTTCGCCGAATGTAACCGTTGGGGTTTTCGAAAAATTTACGCGCAGTAGAGAGGTGAAAAAAGTGATCTTCTCGGCGAGGCTCTGCGGAGCGGGCGGGGGAGGAACCATGTTCGGAATCCTCAAAAGCCCCGGCTATCGCCGGAGGGCATCAGAGCTCGCAGAAAAAGCCGGATTCATCCCCATTCCTTTTTCCATTTCCGGCGGACTGGAGGTCAGGGTTGGCGGAAAAAGAGTCGAACCTCTATGATGTGATCATTATTGGTGCCGGTCCTGCCGGTCTCTTTGCTGCCCTCGAACTGTCGGGGAAGCTGAACGTTCTCGTTCTGGACGGGAAGAAAAGGGCAGGGGGTGCGGGGACGCTCACAGACGGTAAGCTCAACTTGACCCCCTTGATCGGCATGGACCTCGATGAGCTCACACTCGACCATTCCGGGGCGCAGGAGATAATCGATTACATCGATTCGGTATTTCTCGATTGCGGTGCAGACCCCACGCTCTATGGCGTCGATGAGATGAAGATCGAGTGGTGGCTCGAGAAGGTCTCCTGGGTGCAGCACCAATACGAGGATGGCAGGTTCGATGTCAGCCTCGTGCCGGCCCGCCAGAGGCACATGGGTACCGATATGACCTGTCTCGTGATAGAGAACCTGGTGAAAAAAATCATGGCTGGCGGGGTTGTGTTTGCGATGGGGGAGATGGTCAGGTCGGTGCGCCGGGATGCGAGCTTCGTTGTAGAAACGGAGGGAGAGAGATACTACTCGCCCATGGTGGTGGCGGCACCCGGCAGGGAGGGTGCCTACTGGTTCAGGGAGGTGGCCAGAGCTCTGGGAACGGAAATGCAGTTTGGCCCTATCGATATCGGGTGCCGTATCGAGGTATCGGCTTCGGTGATGGAGGAGATAACGTCGGTTCTCTACGACCCCAAATTTCACTTCGTTACACCCACGCACCGGGACATGACGAGAACCTTCTGCACCAATCCCTTCGGGAGGGTAAGGATCGAGAAAAATCAGGACTACGTCCTCGTCAACGGGGACGCCTTGAAGAAAAAGAAGACCAAGAACACGAACTTTGCGATCCTCAATACGGTCACCATGACCGAGCCGGTGCAGGACACGAAGCTCATGGGTATCAAAATTGCCGAGTTTGCCAATTTCTGGGGGGGCTCGAGGAGCGCAATCGTACAGAGGCTGGGTGACCTGCTCGGCGGCTCCCGCTCGAAGAAGGAGACATTTTACTCCCGGGACAAGGGGTATGACAAACTGGAGCCCACACTGCCCCCGGGCAGATATGTCACCCCCGGTGATGTTTCTTTTGCCTACCCGGGACGCATCGTCGACAACCTGAGGGAGAGCCTGGGCCTCCTCGGCAAAGTCCTCCCCGGAGTGCTCCATCCCTCGGCGCTCATCTATGTCCCCGAGATAAAGTATTATGACACGAAGTATGTGACGGGGAGGGACATGCAGACCTCGGTTGAGGGACTTTACGTTGCCGGAGACGGTGTGGGTAAGTCGAGGGGAATTGTCGGCGCTGCGCTAAACGGCATACTCGCCGCGAGGGGAATCCTGGCATCCCGGGGTTAGGTTCTCCCCGCCGCGAGGAAGACCGTCATGAGGAGAAGGATCAGGGATGAAACGGCGAGGCTGAGAAGGAACAGTTTACGCTTCCCTGACCGGTAGCTGTCGAACATGACGGTGAGCAGGCCGATGAGCGGGCAGAGTATGATCAGGTAGACTCCCGCATTGACGGCCACATCCCCGAACCGGGACTGGAACCTGTGGATGATCTTTCCGGCAATCATCGCAGCGATGGAAAGGTAGAGGGCAACTCTGAATAAAAAAGCAAGCTTCCTGCCTATTTTCTCTTCCATGTCACCCCACTCCCATGATCAGGAACCTGGCGGAAAAATAGAGGAGAAGCAGTGAAAATGACACTCTCAGCACTTTTTCCGGAATTTTCTGCATGATACGTGCCCCCTGGCTTGCCCCCAGAAATATTCCCACCACGAGGGGGGCTGCGATATAGGGGTCGACATCGCCCCTGAAGGTGAATACAAGGGTGCTCGTTGCCACGGTTATCCCGATCATGTAACTGCTCGTCGCGATTGCCTCTGCCATGGGGAAATTGAGGAGACGGTGAAGAAGGGGGACCTTGATGAGGCCGCCGCCGACACCCAGCGATCCGGAAAGTATCCCTGCAAAGAACGAGACCGCGTCTGCCACACGGCCCCGGTTCCGGGAAAGGCCGCTTTTAAATGCTGACTGCTTTCCCACCGCCCCTTTTTTTCTCAGCATGGTAAAGGAAACATACACGAGTATTACGGCGAATGCGGTCTGGAGGACCCGGGGGTTTACGGTACCGGCAAGATAAGCGCCTATTGCCGCCCCCGTGACTGTTGCCGTTTCGAGCCGTATCCCCGTTTCGATGTCGCACAACCCCTTTTTCAGGTAAGACGATGCTGCAGAGAGGGATGTTGCCAGCACGGCTATGAAGCTCGTGCCGATGGCAATTCTTATCGGTACCTTGGCGAAAAGGACCAGGACCGGCACGACGATCACACCGCCGCCAATACCCAGGAGGGCGCCGAAGGTACCTGCGACGAAACCGGCAAAGAACAGAGCAAGGTCCATCATCATCCGGGAGGATTCCTGGGATCGAGAATTTCGATACCTTTTTCCTCGAGGGCTTTCTTTATGGGCAGTACGTTCAAACTCGCCACCCTCAGGTAGACTATTCTCTTTCCGCGCAGAGGGTGAGGTGTTGTGATGAGGCTTATCAGGTTTGTTTTGAATCGTTTTATGATGTTTATCACTTCAGCCAGCGTTCCCGCTTTGTCATCGACCACAACTTCCAGGCGCTGGCTTACCTCGTTTACCCCGAGAGCCTCGATGAAGGCGTCGAGAACGTCCGTTTTCGATATGATACCGGCGAGCTTCCCCTCGTCGGTCAGGACGGGGAGTGAGCCTATCCTGTGGTCGTGGATGAGGATGACGGCGTCCTCGAGGGTATCGTTCACGTTCGCCACGATGGGATTTTTCGTCATCAGCTTCGTTACCTTCGTTGTCTCGAGGATTTCCCTGATTTTTCCCTCCTCCATTTCTCCGAGGAGGATAAGGGGCATCGTAGCGGAGTCAATGTCTCTCTTGGATATGATGCCAACGATTGTATCTCCGTCCATTACCGGCAGCTGGTTTACCCCGTGCCTCACCATCTTGCCCTTCGCCTCGATGAGGCTATTGTCCTTGTTCACGGTGACGACGCTTTTTTTCATTCTTCGCCGGACAAACATTTCTCCTCCTTTCCAAAAAAAACCAGTTCCTCGAGGTGCATGCGGACTGATGCTCTCAATGCTTCCAGATGGTATCCCCCTTCAAGAATCGATACGACTTTTCCGCTCGAGTAGTCTCTTGATGCCTTGAGTGTCAGGGCGGTTAACTTTCTGAAGCCCTCTTCGGTCACTGTCATATCGCTGAGGGGATCCTTGTTGTGAGCGTCGAATCCCGCCGATATGAGGATCAGGTCGGGTGCGAATTCTTTAATGGCGGGTATGACGAGAGATTCCATGGAGTGGATGTACTCGCTGTCGCCTGCCCCGGGGGGGAGGGGGATGTTCATCGAGTATCCGCTGCCCGGCCCGCTGCCCCTTTCCCACCTCCTCCCCGTTCCGGGGAATATGAAGGTGGGGTGCTCGTGAATAGATACGTAGAAAACGGAAGGGTCCTTTTCGAAGATCTCTTGCGTTCCATTTCCGTGATGGACGTCCCAGTCCAAGATCATGATTTTCTCCAGACCCCATTCCCTTTGCGCGACTCTTGCGGTGATGGCGATGTTGTTCAGGAGACAAAAGCCCATTCCCAGGCCTTCCGCTGCGTGATGCCCTGGAGGGCGGACGGCGCAGAATGCTCGCTCATGGGACCCTTCCAGGACAGACCTGGCCCCTCCGATACACCCCCCCGCCGAAAGAAGGGCAATCTCGTAGGAGAATGCGTTTATGTAGGTATCCTCGTAGTCAAACCAGGAGTTCCCATTTTTGCAGGCGGTTTTGAGTTTTTCAAGGTATGCAGGAGAGTGCACGAGGGTCACCTGCTCGATGGGGGCAGGCTCAGGGTGAATCTTGTCAACATACGCTGCAAGGGGAGAATTTTCAATCAGATTGCCGATGACTCTGACTCTGTCGGGACATTCGGGGTGGTCGCAGGCAGGGTAGTGTTTCGTGTAATCGGGATGGGTTACGAATGCGATTTTTTCGCTCAAAACATTCACCCGTAAGAAGAGTCGAAAGATAAGGGATTGTAACATATCAGAAAGTCCGAGAGATACAGGAGTTTGGGAATCGAAGCTGTCCGGTGGGGTTTCAGAACTCTCTCGATTTCGGATCCACGGGTATCTTTTCCCCGGCCCGGAGATTATGATTTATAAAAGTCTTCGGGATTCAGGCGTTCTGGCGCATACGCTCCAGGTTTGTCGCCTGTCTCCTTTTCACTTTATCGTATTTTGGCGTTATTATGTAGATAATGGCAAATCACCACCTCTATCGCTCTCGGAAATCGAGGTTTTTTTGTTTTGGTGATTGGCGAGGAGGATGTTCACGTGAAGGTCCGGGGTATGGGGAATGACCTTTTCCACCTCGAGGAACTGGGGACAAATGTAAAGACGGAAATTACCGCGGGAGTCACGATATTCATGACCATGGCTTACATAATTTTCGTGAATCCGGCAATTTTGTCGGCTGCCGGCGTCCCGTTCACGGGAGCGGCAGTGGCTACCTGTATCGGCGCGGGGCTCGTCACGTTTTTGATGGGGGCCATGACGAACTACCCGCTCGCCCTTGCGCCGGGGATGGGGATAAACGCCATCGTCGCATTTACCATCGTGGGTGCGATGGGTTATTCCTGGCAGGTTGCTATGGGGGTCGTCTTTATCGAAGGAGTTATCGTTCTCGCGCTTTCGCTGTCGAAGCTAAGGGGGATGGTGATGGAGGCGATTCCCCTTCCTCTCAAGCATGCCATCGGCGTGGCGATCGGTGTTCTCATAGCTTTTATCGGCCTCGTGCAGGGAGGGATCGTCGTAAAACACCCTGCCACGATCGTCGCACTGGGAAACGTTACCGCGAAAGAGAGCATCCTGACGGTCGCCGGATTGCTGATCACCACCATCCTGATAACGAGGAGGGTGAGGGGGGCGATTCTCATCGGCATTCTGACGACCGCGCTGCTCGGGATGACGCCGATCTTCGAGCTCATCCCCCTGCCCGGCAGGTTTTTCAGCCTTCCCCGGGACTTTTCGACTTTTCTTGCGCTGGATGTCAGGGGTGCTCTCAGCCTGGCCCTTGCGCCGCTGATCTTTTCCCTGTTCATGACGGACTTCTTCGATACCATGGGGACGGCCATCGGCATCGGCGAGAAAGCCGGCTTCCTCGACGATGAAGGAATGATACCCCGCCTGAAGGAACTCCTCGTCGTCGATTCGATCGGGGCCGTAGCCGGGGGACTTTTCGGATGCAGCTCGATAACCTGTTACATCGAGAGCGCCTCGGGAGTGACGGAGGGCGGGAGGAGCGGATTATCGGTGATCGTCACCGCATCTCTCTTTTTCCTCTCCCTCTTTCTGACCCCTCTTATCTCGGTTATAGGAAAGGGGGTCCAGGTTTCCGAGGGAGTCTACCGGTATCCCGTCACGGCGCCGGCCCTGATCCTCGTGGGATTCTTCATGGTCTCCCTGGTCTCCGAGATTGATTTCAGCGATTTCGATACGGGCATTCCCGCATTCCTGACGATAATCATCATGCCCCTGACGTACAACATATCCTACGGCATCGGCTTCGGGTTCATCAGCTACAGCCTCATCAAGCTTTTCAGGGGAAAGGTGAAGGAGGTACACCCGGTGATGGCTGTTGCATCACTTTTCTTTGTAATCTTTTTCCTGATCTCCCCGGGAGCATAAATGGTCCGAAAGAAACCGGATATCGCAACGCTGGTCGAGACGGCGCGGGGTGACCGGGAGGCGGACCTGGTCATTGAAAATGGGACCGTAGTCGACGTGTTCAGGAGAAAACTGTGCAAATCCAGCGTTGCGGTCAAGGATGGTTATATCGTCGGTCTCGGAGACTACCGTGCGCGGGAGGTCATAGATGCAGCGGGCATGTACGTGGCTCCCGGGTTGATCGATGGACACACCCATATAGAGAGCACCTTCCTCTCGCCCCAGGAGTTTGGGCGCCTGTGCCTTACTTCCGGGGTTACGTGCGTTGTAGCCGACCCCCACGAGATCGCAAATGTTTTTGGCCTTCCGGGAGTTTTGTGGATGATCGATATGGCGCGTCAATCACCGGTGAGGATTTATTACTCCTGCCCTTCCTGTGTTCCCTCATCCCCCCTGGAGTCACCGGGAGGAAAGATTGGGCTGAAGGACATGGCGATACTCAGGGGGTACAGTGAAGTAATCGCCCTCGGCGAGGTCATGGACTATCAGGGGCTGACGCTCGGAAAGAGAGATCTCATAGAGAAGGTGAGACTCTTCCAGGGGCTTCCCCTCGAGGGTCATGCCCCGGGACTGAGGGGAAAGGCCCTGTCGGCATACAGGGTAACCGGCGTGTCTTCGGACCACGAGACGGAGGACCCGGAGGAGGCCGAGGAAAAGCTTTCGAAGGGTTTTCACGTGATGGTTCGGGAAGGGTCGATTGCGCAGAACCTGAAGGCCCTCTATCCCTTCATCGAAGAGTACCAGGGAAACAGCCGTATCTCGATTGTATCTGACGACCTCAATGTTCTCGATATGGCAGATGGAAACTACCTGGGCAGGGTTCTCGCCCAGGGAGCGAGGATGGGGATCGACCCGATCAATCTTCTGTGCATGGTTACCCTGAACACGGCCATGAGGTTCAATCTCACGAGCCTTGGTGCGGTTGCGCCCGGGTACCGCGCGGACCTGGTTATCTACGAGGACCTTTTTGAGTTTGTCCCGCACAGGGTGCTGGTGGGGGGAAGGGTTCGGTACCTGTCTGGCGAACCGGTAGCGGAGGCAGATGCTCCGTCGATCATGGGGACAGGGAGGACTGTTCACCTTCCTCCCGCATTCTCTCCAGAAACCTTCAGGGTAAAGAAGAGGAAAAAGAGCGTAAAGGCAATAGAGGTGATTCCCGGCCAGCTGAAAAACGAGATCGTTACCCTTCCCGGGGATGTTTTTCAGGGCAGGTATGCCTCGAGTGTGCTGGCATGGGACCTGGTGAAAGTGTGCGTCATCGAGCGCCACGGGGGTACCGGGAGGATTGGTAAAGGGTTTGTCAGGGGGCTGAATCTTCGCGCTGGCGCCATTGCGCTCACATTTGCCCACGATGCCCACAACCTGGTGGTGGCCGGTGCGTCGGACGATGAGATGTTTGCAGCGGCGGGGCTTGTCGCCCGCATGGGAGGGGGGATAGCTGCCCTGAGCGGCCGGGGGGAAAGTGCCCGTCTTCCCCTGAAAGTGGGGGGAATCGTTTCTACCGCGAGGTATGAGAGGGTTGTTTCGGAAACGAAGAGGGTGAAAGGGGTATGTGAACAAATCTCCCCCCTCGGCATCGACCTCGTCAATATCCTTTCTTTTATCGCCCTTCCCGTGATACCGGAGGGCAGAATCACGGATAAAGGTTTTATCGACGTGCGTGCATTCAGAAAGGTTCCGATCTGGGCGTGAACTGCCTGCTGACGGGTTACCCGGCCTGCTCCCGGACGAGATAGATGTTTACGTCCACCCGGTCCGTTTCTTTTTCCCCCATTTTGTCGATCACGGTGACACGCCCCTTGCGCCTGATGAGATCTGCTTTTTTGTCCAGCGATGAAGTGAAACTTTCCAGGGCCTTGATAAGGACGAGCTCTTTGTCCTTCAGGGCGTTGAGAAACTTCAGGCTTCCATCGTGGGTTCTTCCCGCTGCGATTATGTCTATCTTGCAATCTTTTTCGCTCTCACAGAGTTCTACGAGGGTGGAAAGGAAGTCGTGAAAATCCTCTGAAAGTTTTTTCCCGTCACTGTCCAGCGCCGCTTCAAAAGGTACGGAGGCGAAGAGAAAGGAGATGTCCCTGGCCATGAATCGCGATGAGTAAGTCTCTGAGAGGGCAGCAGCCCCTTTCTGCCTGACACCGGAGAGTGGGAGAAAATCAGCGATCTCCTCTTTCAGGCGTGCGATTCTCCCTTCGAGGAGGTGGACCTTCGAAGAGAGCTCTTCCAGGTCGCTGCTCCTTACTTCGGCCGATGCAAGACGGGTTTTTAGGTCGCCAACCTCCCCGTTCAGCGCTTCCACCGTATTTTCGAGCTTCGAGTTTTCCACCGTAAGCTCCTTGATCTGAATAGAGTATTTTTTCTCCTTTTCGAGAAGTTCGCTTATCAGTGTTTCCCTCGATATTTTCGTGGTATCGTATCTTTTCTGAAGTTCCTCGACCGTTCCCTGCAGCCTTTCGACCTCTTCTCCCCGCGCTGAAAGTTCGCTCTTGGTAATGTTCAGCTCACTCGAGAGGGCATCGACGGTTTTGCTGATCTCCTCGATTTCAATAATGAGGGCATTGTTTTTTTTCTTGCTCTCTGAGAGGGCGCTTCTCAACATATCGGCTTCTTTGGTTTTTGAATCGTATTTCGTAGTAGTTACGAAACAACCCTGGAGGAGCAGGGCAAAGGTAACCGGAAATGCAAGAGGGTAAAACTTTTTCATTGCCATTTATCCCGCAGCAAATGTCATTCGGCTCAAGAAATTAAATAGATTTTACAACCTTAGTAATTTTATATAAAGTTTTTTAAGTATGAAAGCAAGCGAGGCGTGGACGGGTTTATGAAAAAGAGCAAGGAAATAGTAGAAAAGCTCGTTTCCCTCAAGCTTCTGGACGTAAAAAGCATTTCCCAACTCGTGGAGGCCTCGCTCCGAAGCGGCAGGGATGTCCTCGAGGAGGCCATGGTGACGGGGCTTGTTTCTGCCGATGCCCTGCCCTTTATCTTTTCTCAAAACTTTGACATCCCCTTCGCGGTGCTCAAGGAAGGAGACGTGGATGTATCCTTGGCTCCAGTCATACCCTCGGAAATCGCTTGGGGGGAAGAGGTAATTCCCCTTTCGGTGAATGATCAATTCGTCACGGTCGGTGTTCACAATCCTCTCCGCCCGAGAGTGTTCCGGCGGATCGAGGGGTTGACGGGAAAAAAGGTCAGGGTAGCGCTCGTGGGTAAGGATTCACTCCAGAAAACGCTCATGCGACTCTATCCACCACCTGTTTTTATAACCGAGAGGAGCATATCGGGAGAGCTTTCGAAGGAGATCAACGTGGCCAAGTTCCTGGGCACGAGAGACAGCATCGGCCTCGTATCGGAAATACTTTATATGGCGAGGATCGAGGGCATTGAGGTGATGACCTTCCACTATGTGCTGGGAAAGTTCATCATCGAGGGCCGCGAAGATTCCCGGAGCGTTATCCTTCTCGAGACACAGGAAAAAGTAGGGGAGTTTGTCTTTTCTGGGCTCAAGAAGCTGTGCGGCTTCCATAAGGGGAGCGCGACGATCGAGGAGAGAATTCTCGAGACGGGGAAAGGAAAGAGATTCGGCATGTACAAGGTGGCTCTGATTTCAGGAGCCGGTGCAAAAAAGGCGGTGGTGAAGGTGATACCGAACGCCCTGGGAAAGCTCTCGTTAGAAAATCTTGGATTCGACGGGGATCAGCTTGAATCGATAACCGGGATGATACGCAGGGAAAAAGGGGTATACGTGATTGCCTCACCCCTGTACGATGGCGTATCCACGACTCTGTATTCAATGGTCCGGCACGCCCTGGACCCATTTTTCCGGATCGTGGCGATGGAGGAAGACATAAGATATAAAAACGAAGGGTTCATACAGATTGAGAAGAAGATGATGGAAGAGGACCTGTCGATTGAAAAAATTATCAGGACTCTTTCACCCGATATTCTGATGTACGACAACATTCCCGTCGAAAGACTCATGAGTGAAATGGGTCGCATCGATTCGAGCAGGATGAGCGTTTTCGCAGGGATTCAGAGCCAGTCGCTGGAAGATGCCCTGAAGGGAATCGTGAATTCGGAGATTTCCCCCTATGTGCTTGCCTCGTCGATGAAGGCGCTGGTGTTTCAAAAGCTGGTGAGGATTCTCTGTGACGTCTGCAAGAAGGAACTTCCCACCATCCCATCTATGTATCTCTCCCGGGCGATGATAGAATCGGACAAGGGACAGTTCCTGGGAAAGCTGAAATACTTCATACCAACGGGATGTGCAGTCTGCGACGGCACAGGGTATACGGGAAAAACAGCCCTCTTTGACCTCATTGTATTTTCTCCTTCTGTGCGGATGGAGCTGTTGATGGATAAGTCCGAGGAGGAGAAGCGGGAGAAAATTCTGTCCCATGTCAGGCTGGGACCTGAAGATTCTGTGGTCAATCTGCTGATGGATGGGAGAGTGACTTTCGAGGATGCGATACCATTTATAAAGTCTCTCTTGAGAAGAGGCGAGAAAGGGTAGGTGATGGAGAGAAATACCTTTTTGCTCTTGTTAGTGCTGTGCCTGTTTTCTCTCCCCGGCGCAACTTCCGCATCGGGGCCCAAAGGTTTTCACGATAGCAGCGAAAGGGAAAACTGCATCAAGTGTCACACCCGGGTTCCCGAAGAGGAAGGCGTGTCCCGGCAGGAGGCAAACCTGCTTTTTCAAGGGGAAATAGACAAAATATGCGGCCAGTGTCACGAGGACTACGAGCACGAGCATCCGGTGACGCTGGTTGTTTCACCGACGTCAGAGGGAACGAAGCTGCTTCCCCTCGACAGGGACGGGAAGATCATATGCACGAGCTGCCACGATGTTATCGAGAGAATACCCGTCCACAAGAGGAAAACAATCACGGGAAAAAAGCTCTGCCTGAGCTGTCACGTCGATTCCGAAATATTTGCCCAGATAATATGGTACCCGACGCGCCTCGAGAAAGGAGAACAGGGAAGGCTCGAGATAAAAGTCGTCGAGTTCAATCTCAGTTCGAATAAGGAATATGTCGGTGAGACGGTGCTCCTCTACTATTATGCAAAGGATATCGACACGGGGAACATAACATTCGGGACCGATATCCTGTATGATGACGGGACCCACGGTGACAGAATGAAAGGGGATTCCATATTCACGCTCACCGAAACTGCCCATATGGATAAAAAGGTAAGGCGGCTGGTATATACCGGCTGGATTCTCAACAGCAAGAACAAACGGAGCAATACGGTGACCCTGGCAATCGAATACGGCGAATAACTGGAGGATGGAGGTTCAGATGGGGTATGAAACCCTGTCCCGCATGTTCTTGGACAGGCTTGAAAGCAGAAAGAATGAGGTGAAGTTTCGATACAAGAGGGACAATTCCTGGGTGGACATGACCTGCGCGCAGGCGGGAAAAATTATCAGGTTGCTTTCAGCCGGCCTCTATTCGCTCGGTCTGGAAAAAGGGGACAAGGTGAGCATTCTGTCCTACACGAGGGTTGAATGGACTCTCGCCGATGCAGCCTGTATCGTGGGGGGGTTTGTCACCGTTCCCATCTATCACTCACTCCTCCCCGATACGGTTGAATACATACTCGGAGATTGCAAAGCCAAGGCCATCTTCGTTGAAGATGCAAAGCAGATGATGAAGGTGAACGCAATACGGGAGAGCGTTCCCGACCTGAAGTGGATCGTCTCCATGACACCCATTGAAGCAGATCTCATGAAGCCCTCCGATGTGATTTCCTTCAATGAGCTTCAGAAGATGGGAGAGGAAGCGCAAAACCGTGACCCCGATTTTATCGACCGTGTCGCCGGGGAGATAAAACCGGAAGATGATTTAACCGTTATCTACACTTCCGGCACGACGGGGCCGCCAAAAGGTGTGGTGACCACCCAGGAAAATTTTTGGTTCATGGTCAATTGCTCCATCAGGGCAACAGAGATAAGGGAGGGTGAGATAATGCTCCATTTTCTCCCTTTTGCCCACACCCTTGGCAGGATCGAACAGTTCATCTCCTTCGATGCCAATCTGGTCTCCGCCTACGCCGAAAGTATGGAGGCCGTGGGAGATAACATGGCCGAGGTCAAGCCTCATATCATGGTCAGCGTCCCGAGGCTCTATGAGAAGTTTTATGACAGGGTGATGGAGATGGTCGAGAAGGGGTCTCCCCTGAAAAAAAAGATCTTCCGATTTGCCCTGGAAACCGGCATAGAAGTGTCCCGTTTGCGGCAGCAGAAGAAGTCCATTCCCTTTCTGCTGGGTGTCAGGTTTGCCGTAGCAAAAAAGCTGGTTTTCGACAAGATCAAAGAGAGGATCGGCGGGAGACTGAGGTTTTTCATTTCCGGCGGAGCCCCCCTTGCAAAGGAGATTGCCGAGTTTTTTCATGCAATGGATGTGTTGATCCTGGAGGGATATGGCCTCACAGAGTGCTCGACGGTGGCTTCTGTCAACAGACTCGACAATTTTAAATTCGGGACGGTAGGTCTGCCGCTCCCGGATGTGCAGATCAAGATTGTAGAAGATGGTGAGATTCTGATCGGGGGAAAGAACATCTTCAAAGAGTACCTGAATGACCCCGGGGGCACGAGAAATGCGAAAACCGAAGATGGGTGGCTGAAGACGGGTGATATCGGCGAGATAGATGAGGATGGTTTTCTTACGATTACGGACAGAAAGAAGGATATTCTCGTAACGGCATCGGGAAAGAACATACCTCCTGCAAACATAGAAAATCTCCTCAAGATGGATAACTTCGTTTCCCAGTCCTTCATTTACGGAGACAGAAAGAAGTTCCTTGTTGCGCTCATGACCCTCAACAGGGAAGAGATCGAGGCCTGGGCGAGGGAGCAGGGCATTCAATACGACAGCTATGAGGATCTCGCCACCGGGAGGGAGGTTAACGACTTGATTCAAAAAAGCGTCGACAAAGTGAACGCGAAGCTTGCATCCTTCGAGACGGTAAAGAGGTTCCTTATCCTCCCCGACGACTTTTCCCAGGAAACAGGCGAGCTTACTCCAACGCTCAAGGTGAAGAGAAAAGTTGTCGTGGAAAAATACGGCCGCCTGCTCGACAGTCTCTACGAAGATTGAATATGGGTGGTGACAAGAGAGAAATTTACATCAGGCCTATCGGGATCATCAGGTCTCCTTTTCCATCGAGAAAAGAAGCTCCAAAGCAGGGTTTTCTCAGCAGCGAAGCATCACGCGTGGAGCTATTTCAGGAATACGAAAAGGGTGTTGAGGGAATACGTATCGGGGACATTCTTGATATCCTCTACTGGATGGGCCGGGCAAAAAGGACAACCCTCTGGAACAGGAACAGGAAAAAGGGAGTTTTTGGAACGAGGGGTCCCGACAGGCCAAACCCGGTCGGCATCTGCCCGGTAGAGGTAGTGGGTATCGAAAAGAATATCCTGCACGTAGTCCATCTCGACGCCGTGGATGGCTCGCCTGTCCTGGATATACGCCACAGCCTGTTCGATTCCCTCGATGGCTTGAAGACCAAGAAGTTTTAAACCGGGTTCAATGCCGCAGACAGCCTTCGACATCAACAGTATGCCGGAAATAGAGAGAAGGGACTTTTTGCTGCCCCTTATTCCCGATATACTTTTCGGTACCTATTCTATCGACAGGAGGACCTTTAAAAACCCTCACGGCAAAGAGTGCGTGAAATTTACAAACCCGCGGAAGATGCCCTTTTTCCAGGTAGAGTTGTGGAGGGATCCCGACGACAGAGACCCGGTGATGTTTCTGGACATTTCAACCACATCCTTCGGCCAGATGGAAATATCTTTCATCGTTGTTAACGACCCCGAATCTGAACGCTACAACATCGATGTGGATGATGCGGGGAGGGAAACGTATTTCGGAACGGTCCGGCGAAACGTTCCCGAGGAGATAAGGGCGATGGAGGCCGGCCTCGCCCCGGGACAGGTCAGGAAGGGGCTCAGGCTCATGAGACAGCTCGTTTCGATATGGGATGACTTCTTTTCGAAGATGGGCCACCGCTATTTTTTTCTGGAGCCCCTCGGATACTACAGCGCTATAATATACGAAAAATACGGATTTGCGCACATAAAAGGGAAAGAGAGAATGAAGTACATTCACCGGGAGTTTCAACCCGGGGGGACTCTTTTCGAAAGACTTGACGGGTCCACGCCTTTCAGAAAAAAGGGGATGGAGAAAACCGTGAGGGGAAGATCCTGGTCGATACATGACGGCATTCTCGAAGATCCCTGGGTGAGCCCCAAAATGTACAAGACCATCGGTGTGCATGCCGGAGAATGTACCTTTCCCGACTACAGTTTTTGAAGGAGAATCATGTGAACCGTCATATTGCCCTTCTCTTGATCCTCGCCGTTCTGTCAGGAAGCCACAGCCTTGCGCTGGCGGCAAAGGAAAGCGCAGGAAGACCGAAAATATATCTTGAAAAACGGGTGATTGCCGAAAAAGCAGGAAAGCAGATAAAGTTTTTCGAAGTGTACAGGATGGAAAAGGGAGATTCTTTGTGGAAAATATTTACCGATAAGCTCGGTGGCAGAAAGAGTGAGTTTTCCCTGTTCGTCGAAGCGTTCGAGAAGGCAAACCCCGGCATTGCGAATCCCTCTCTGATCAAGAGAGAGAGCCGCGTAAAACTCCCCATGAATGTTGGAACCCTGGGGAAAAAAAATCTTTTGGAAAGTATGGTCCGGCAGGGGAAGATATTTGAATACACGGTGACTTCAGGCGATATTTTGTGGAGGACTGCGCCCGGCGAGTTCAGAAGCACCAGGGAGATGCTGAAATATATCGAAGAGGTCAGGGAATTAAACCCCTTTTTGAAAAATCCCGACTGGATTTATCCCGGGCAGAAATTCTATCTTCCGAACTACAGCTATTTTCTGGAAGACGGGAGTGAGCGGGAACCCACTTTTGCCCGCATGGAAGAGGTGGCGGGAGAGGCTCAGGCTGATTTACGTGACGACGAGAAGGAGATTGCGGGCAGTCTCGATGCCGCCGTTGTCGGAGATGAAAAGGTAAGGGGTGAGTCTGAGACGGAAGATCTGTCCCCGGAAAAGCCGGTGCTCGATCGGCCCGCAGAGGGAGATAAGGGGACCCTGGAGGTCGAACGGGCATATCCCGAGAAGGTATTTGAGAAAGAAATGGCAACGAAGGGGGATGTCGATGCCGGCACGATTACATCCACCCGACCGCACGGGTCGCAGCGCCCCGATTTTCAGATGTCCCTTCCAAAGCAAAGGGGCCTCTTCAGCGACCTGCTCTCGGCGCTCGGTGAAAAGCTGATACTTTCGGGCGAAATGTATGTTCCCCTCGACGGGGGGGGAGAACTCGTGCTCAACATGGAAAAGTATCCCATTGCAAGATTCTCGAATGGAAGAAATGTAATACTGGACCTCTGGGGCTCCATCCCCCGGGAAGTTGAAAGGGTTCTTCGGGATAAGTGGATGGGATACGCCGTCCTGAGGCACGACAGCGAGAAAGGTATCGATGCCTTCCTGGAAAACCTGTTGAAAGCCGGGGGATACTATTCGGTAAAGGATGGGAGAACGACCCAGCTGGTCATAGGCGATAAAGTGTCCGTCTCCATCAACGCCGACCTGATCGCGCTCCGGGAGAATGACAGTTTACTGAAGGGAGAAGTGAATGCAATCAAGAGACTTCACCTGCCCTCGCTGTCCCCGATTCAATCGAGCATTTACGCCTACTGCCTCAAAACGGGGGTACTGGTGATTCCCTATTACGTGGACAGGTCCATAGGAGAGGGCTATGTCGTCTCCTACTACGCAGAGGCGACCGAGGATAACTATGACAGGGAAAAAGTGCCGGAAATGCTCCCTGATGGAGCAAAGTATATCCTCGATGCTGCTGGTGTTCGCTCCAGCAGGTCACACAAGATTTCGATAAAGGGAAAGGAAGGCGCATTTACCCTGACCATAAAGCCAGATCTCGTTTTCTGGGCGAAAAAACAGCCGTATATTCTCGATCCCGAGAGGTTTGCCGAGCCGATTACCGATCTGCTGGTAAAAGAGGGGTACAGGATCATACATGTCGAGGCAAACAGCTCGTACGCCACCATTATTCCCCGGTTGTTAAAGCTTGCCGGGGTAGAGTATTCACTCTACGAGAATGAGATTATCAGCGGCGGGAAAGATAAGGGTTACACCTTGAGAGCCTCGGGTTTTGCTCTGAAGAAGGAGTCCACGGGGGGTGAGCGGGATATCCTGTTCGTTGATGGAGAGGTTGACCTGGGTTTGAGGGGTTTACTCTATCGCGACTTCGGTATGAGGGTGATTACCTACTGAGAGATATTCGATGAGGCAGTTGTTCTCGGGGGCGCACCGCTCATCCTTGAATGTGGCGATGTCGACGATAAACGCCCCTTCCCCCGAGTATTCTGCCATTTTTCCGCACCTTCTTACACAGCGCAAGTTTTCGGGGCAGATATGCACCCGAATGACAGAACAACCGTCCTTTTGTTTTGCCAGGGGGGTCTTTTCAGAGGAAGTACTTCCCAGGAGTTCACTTTCCACCGATTCGATGCCCACGAGGTAATACTCTTTCTGAAGGGTGTACTTGAGCAGCACTTTTTCCACGGTGAGGGAAGCAAGGTTTTTCCTGCCATTTGAAAGGTTCACCAGCCCCCAAACCCGGTTGTTGTTGCTTCTTACCTGTTTCCAGATGGCTTTCAGTATCGGTTTTCCCATGGGAAAGAGCAATGACAGGGGTTCTCTGACCACATTTTCCGGGGTGTATCCGAGAAAATTTTTATTGCAGGGGAGAAAATCATTTATATGGCCTGTCCTGTTCACGATGAAATATGTGGTGGGCCCCTGCCCGATGATCGTCTCGAGTCGCTGGTTTCGCCTCACCGATTTGTCGATTACCATGTTTTTTTCGAGCACCGGGGAAAGTTGCCGGAAGAGCTCCGAGAGATCATCCAGGTCTTTTTCCTTCTTGTATTTGAGCCCGGACAGGCCGATTGCGCAGAGAACCCGCTGTTTCACTTTCAAGGGAAAAAGCACGAAGGGTTCGGGAAGTTCATCGATCGCTCTGCTCATGAGACCTGACCGCTCACCTGCTTTCCTGAGCGGAATCCAGCTTTTGGAAAAGATATCTATAATTGAGCTGTCAAATGGAATCGAGAGGTTCTGGAGCTTCAGAACTTTCCGCGTGGCCGAGGGAAAAAAGTTTAGAGGAACGAGGCTTGTTGTCTTCCAGTCGATTTCGAAAAAGATGGCGAGCTGGAACCGGAGGAGACGTTTCAGGCTCATCCCGAGATGGAGGAAGGATTCGCCTGAGTCGAAGCATTCGATGAGTTCGGTCTTAAGGTCCTCTATTGTCTGTTTATCGGTCACGTGTTAGTTTTCCGGAAAGCGCTGAATTCCCCCCGTATTAAAGGATATTGTAGCATCGAATCAAACGGGAGGAGGGAATTATTTCGGCTTTTTGCAGGAGCATCCGGCAAAGGTTCCAGGCACAGTCCCTTCCCTCGGCAGGGGAGAAAAGGTTTGTGCTCAGTGTTTTATGCCCCACCATCCCGGTAACGTATCCACTGTTTGATCCCCCAGCACGGTGTGCATTGGGCGCAGAAATCTCAGAGCTCGGCATGATCGCTGCCCGTTTCAGGAAATGTGAGCTCCCCACTGTGTTATCCTTCAGGTTTGAATGGGGTAGAGTTGTTTGAGCGATTGGAAGATAATAGAATACATATTCTCGAGCAATAGCGTTGACGGGTTTGTGATGCAGGTGCGTGTCGAATGAATCGCAAGAGAGAAAGGATACCGAGGGTAGTTGTTTTTCTCTTTCTCACTGCCCTCATCGGGCTGATTACTGCGAGAATGATGATGAAGTCCAATGAGGTTCGGGGAGAAAAGGTCCTGGATGAGCAGTTCAGGTATTTTGAAAAACTCACGTACAAGTCGCAGAAAAATCCGGCGACTCGTGAAAAAAAAGAGCTCGAGAGAGAGATCCTTTCTCTCCTCGGCTCCTCTTTCGCTTTGCCGGAGGAAGGTTTTACATACCTCTCTCTCCATCGGGTCAAAACAAGGAGTGTAAAGGGTGCATTTGTCCCCTTCTATTACCAGAGGAATCTCTATCTCCTCTGTGTCTATTCTCTGGGAGGTAAGAGTGCCTCGGCCAGGAAAGACTTTCTCGATGCCGCAACACTTCTGTCCGGCATGAAAGAGGAGGTTTCATTCGTGGTGTTCGAAACGGGGGAAAACCTGAAGGTGTCGCTCATGTCCGCTGTGTCAAAAGAGGATCTTTTCCTCCTGACCAGAAATTATTTCATGGAGCGATGAACTTGCGCTTGCCTGGTAATTGGCATGGCAGTAAACTTCCAAATGGCTTGCGGCAAAACAATTCCGGAGGTATCAGATGATAGTAGCCAGAAGAATGCGGAAAAACCCCGTATGGGTCGATGAAGAGGACTCAATGAAAAAGGGGATTGACCTTCTCAAGGAAAAGGGGATACGACACCTTCCTGTCCTCAGGAAGGGAGAAAATCTCGTCGGGATAGTTTCCGACAGGGATATAAAGGCAGCATCGCCTTCCCCGGCAACGTCTCTGGAGATACGGGAGATATACTATCTTCTTGACAAGATCAAGATCAAACAGATCATGACCAAGAAACCCTACACGGTTTCACCGGGAACTTCCGTTGAGGAGGCGGCGCTGATCATGAGGGAAAAAAAGATCGGCGCACTGCCCGTTGTGGAGGACGGAAAGCTGGTCGGCATATTGACCGAGACTGATATTCTCGACGCGTTTCTTGATGCCATGGGCATCAACAGGCCGGGATACAGGGTCGAGGTTGCACTGCCGAACACGTCGGGCCAGATGTTCAAGGTGGCGAAGCTTCTGAGTGAGTTTGATGTCAACATCGTTTCGGTCGTAACGGCTTCCGCCGATGACCCTGACATGAAAATCCTTGTACTGAGGATCGAAACGAACAGGTACAAAGTGGTGAAGAGCATGCTCAAAAAGGCAGGGATCGAGATCGTTGCAGCGGACTGAATCTTCCATCTCAAAGAGACATCAAACGTACGTGCTCACAATGACACGGAAAAACAGACATCGGTAAATGATATAATATAGTGAAAAAGGAGGATTATACTATGCGTGAGGCAGTGGAAAGAGTTCTCGAGAAGGTAAGGCCGGCTCTTCAGGCAGACGGTGGTGATGTCGAACTGGTCGATGTAGAAGAGGGCGTGGTCAAACTTCGGCTGACAGGAGCCTGTGGAGGCTGTCCGATGGCATCGCTCACCCTGAAAAATGGTATCGAAGTCGCGCTGAAGGAAGAGATCCCGTCGGTGGAAAGAGTCGAATCGGTATAAACGACATTTGCGGCAGTTGCCTGCCCTCTGCGGCGCTGGACGCACCCGGTTCCCGTGGCGATTTCGAGATGGAAAGGAAAAGGAATGCGTTTTCGCGCTATTTCCGGGGAAATGGTCCTGTAAAGCCTCGAGCTATTGTGTAACCGGTCATCAGAGGATCTTTTTCGCCTCTTCCTCGAAGGTCGTTTCGTCCAAAAATCCCATGTGAACGTTTGTTATCTCGCCTTTTCTATTGATGAAAATGGTTGTGGGTAATGACTTCAAGCCCCCGTACATGCTGATCATGTCCCGTGAGCCTATCGCAACGGTGTAGGGAATTTTGTATTCGCTTATGAATTCGGGGAGAACGGTTTCCGGGTCATTGTCCAGGGAGATCCCGATTATTTCGAGCCCCTGGCTCTTGTATTCTTTGTATATGTTCACAAATCCCGGTATCTCGCTCTGGCAGGGCGGGCACCAGGTGGCAAAAAAGTTCAGCACCACCGCTTTCCCCTGGAAGTCTGCGAGGTTTATCTTTTCCCCGGATATATCCTCCAATTCGAACCGGGGGGCAAGTACCGGTGGATGCCCCCCACGGGACTCTTTACCGGGAGACCCTATCATCAAGGGCCGCTGTTTGAGAAAAATGTATCCGCCTGCGATTGCTACGATAAGAGCGGCGATCACAACTGTGGTTTTCTGGCTCACCCTGACCTCACACGGTTTGGTATCGACTTAAATTTTATATTGTAGCACGCCGGAAGGTGAGGGGATGGAAAATGATCGTGCCATGCGGGGTGTTGTCGTATTCTGCTATTATGATTGAAACTGAAAATTAAATGGTACATCATTAAATATGAATGGGGAGGTGGCACATGCCGAAAGAGGAGATCTCCAAGGTGTTGAGGATGGCTCTTTCGCTGGAGAAGAAAAACTACAACGATTACCTGAAAGCCTCGGAAGAAGCAGAACTCCAATCCATAAAGAAAATGTTCAAATTCCTGGCTGATGAGGAGGAAAAACACATTGCACTGGTCAAGAAAAAAATGGAGGAATTCGGGGTCTCGGAGGATGAGTAGAGAAAGAAACCGGCCCCCTGAGGAATCATGAAAAAAGTTTTTTTCGACCATATTTCCACCACGCCCCTTCACCCGGACGTGCTCGATGCGCTGCTGCCCTTCTTCGTGGGTCAGTACGGTAACCCGAGCTCGCATATTCACGAGCAGGGACAGCTGGCGTTGAGAGCCATCGAGGGGGCAAGGGAGAAGGTTGCCGGTTTGATTCACGCAACTCCCGAAGAGGTGGTTTTCACGTCCGGGGCGACCGAGTCCAACAACCTTGCCGTAAAGGGTGTTGCCGGGGCGATGAAAAAAAAGGGGATGCACATCATCGTATCCGAGGTGGAGCATTTCTCCGTTCTCAATGCCCTCATTCCGCTGATAAATGAAGGGTACGAGATTACCTACCTTCCCGTTGACCGGCACGGCCTCATAGATCCGGAGGAGTTAAGACAGTCTGTCAGGGATGACACGATCCTCATCTCGGTCATGCACGCAAATTCGGAAATCGGGACCATTATGCCCGTTTTAGAGGTTGGAGCCGTCGCGAGGGAGAAGGATGTCTATTTCCACTGTGATGCAACCGCTTCTGCCGGCCACATACCCGTGGACGTGGAGAGGATGGGAGCAGATCTTCTCACCCTGTCGGCTCACAACTTTTACGGGCCGAAGGGAGCCGGCGCGCTGTTCGTGAGAAAGGGTACCCGTATCGCCCCCCTTCAAGAAGGGGGCTTCCAGGAGGGTGGTTTGAGGGCCGGTACCGAAAACGTTACCGGAATAGTCGGTTTTGGAAAGGCTGCCGAAATTGCCATGGATGAGATGGAGGAGGATGCCCTTCGGCTGAGAGACCTCGAACAGCAGCTGAGAGAGGGGCTCAAAAACAGGATCAGCCACATCCACTTTACCGGGCACGAGGTGAGCCGGCTTCCGGGTCACGTGAGCTTCTGGATTGAGTTTGCGGAGGGGGAATCGCTCCTCATATACCTGAACATCAACGGCGTAATGGCCGCGAGCGGCTCTGCGTGCAGCTCGAACCTGAAAGCCCAGGATGAGGAAGACCTCGTAGCCTCCCATGTGCTGAAGGCCATCGGTGTTCCGTCGGATATCTGCACCGGCTCCATAACCTTCAGTATGGGAAAGTGGAATCGTCCTGATGAGGTTGACTACGTGCTGGAAATTATGCCGGGAATAGTGCAGAGACTCTGGGAGATATCGCCATCCTATTCCGATTACTTGAAAAGCGGGGGAGTTAGGAGGTAACGGTATGTCTATTGGACCCTACAGCGAGAAGGTGATGGATCACTTCATGAACCCGAGAAACGTCGGTGAAATCGATGATGCAAGCGGTGTTGGCGAGGTTGGCAATCCGGCATGTGGCGACATGATGCGACTCTTTATCAAGGTTGAGGACAATGTCGTTACCGATGCCAAGTTCATGACTTTCGGGTGTGGTGCTGCCATTGCGTCGAGCAGCATGCTCACCGAGATAATCAAGGGGAAAACCGTCGACGAAGTGCTCACCATCACGAACGAGAATGTTGCAGAGGCGCTCGACGGGCTCCCCCCTGCAAAGATTCACTGTTCTGTCATGGCGGAAGAAGCGGTGAAGGCTGCGATCGAAGACTACCGGAAAAAAGCGGTCTGACGGATATCAAACGGGGAGGTTATCATGGATTACGACCCATCAGCAGTTCTCTTTGATGCACTCGAGAGGGAGAAATGGGCATACAAAAAGTACCGGGAAGCAGCCGAAAGGTTTGAAGACGAGAGCGTAAAGGAGCTTTTCCGCTTCCTGGCCGAGGAAGAAAAAAAACACATCCAGATGATACAGGATGAAATAGACAGTGCCCTCTGGGAGTATTGAACCGCATAGGGGGCTTGTCGGGTAAAACCCATGGCCCTTCATATTTACAGCACTACCGAACGAAATGTAGTCCCTTTTACCCCTCTTGATCCCTCCATCGTGAAGATCTATACCTGTGGCCCCACCGTGTACCGGTACGCTCACATCGGTAATTTGAGGACCTACCTCATGTCGGATATCCTGGTGCGTGTGCTCCGCTATCTTTCCTACACGGTTTACCATGTGAAAAACATAACCGATGTGGGACATATGCGCCAGGAGATGCTCGAGCGCGGTGAGGACAAGGTGATCGCCGCAGCCCGTGCAGCACGAAAAACGCCGGAGGAAATAGCGGGTTATTTTACGGCAGCCTTTCTGCGGGATGAGGGGAGGATGGGAATTGCTCCTGCCGACCTCTACCCGCGGGCTAGTGACCACATCGAAGAGATGATCGAACTGGTTTCGAAACTCGTTTTGAAGGGTTTCACCTACGAAAGGGAAGGGACCATATATTTCGATGTGGGCAGGTTCAGCGATTACGGCAAGCTTTCGAGAAACCTCCCGGAACAACTGCGCGAAGGTTACAGGAGCGAGGCGGACCATCACAAAAAAAATCCCGAGGATTTCACCCTCTGGAAGCAGGCTGAGCCCGGGAGGGAGCTGAAGTGGGAAAGCCCCTGGGGAGAGGGCTTCCCGGGATGGCATATCGAGTGTGCGGCGATGGCCATCAAGTATCTCGGAAAGGAGTTCGATGTTCACCTCGGCGGCATTGACCTTGTTTTTCCGCACCACGAGAATGAGATTGCGCAGGCGCGGTGCGCAGTGGGGGGGAATTTTGCCCGGTACTGGGTTCACGGAGGCCATCTCCTGGTCAACGGAAAGAAAATGTCCAAATCTGCCGGTAATGAGTACACCCTCGACGATCTCGAGGAGCGCGGATTTTCGCCGATGGATTTCCGGTACCTCTGTCTCAACGCTCATTACAAGACGGTGATGAATTTCACCATGGAGGCTCAGGAGGGAGCGAGGAAGGCCCGCTCGCGATTGAAGAGTCAGGCCCTTTCTCTTTTCGAGGAACATGGCATGTGTGATCGGCCGGGCGCGCGTGCGCGGGAGTTCGAGGGGGAATTCCAGGGTGCCCTGGAAAGCGACTTGAATATTCCAAAGGCCCTCGCCACGGTCTGGAAAATGTTCAGGTCAGATCTCGGCGAGGCTGAAAAGGTTTATCTTCTCAGGAAATGGGATGTCGTTCTGGGGCTCGACCTCTTTGAGAAAAGCGAAGAGAAAGAGTCGGAGCGTGACGAGGATTTCCTGAAAGCGCGGGAAATAGCCGAAAGAAGAGCCCGGGCGAGAAAGAACAGGCGGTATGATGAGGCTGACCTTTTGCGCGCCGAAATAAAATCGCTCGGATACAGTGTGATTGATTCAAAGGATGGGTACATTCTGGAAAAAGTCAAGGAGTGAGCGTTCCCTTGAAGGACTTTATCTCTCCCGCATGTAAGTTCCAAGGTTGATCGTTTTTTTCCGGCGACCTGGGCATTTTGCATTCTCGACCCTCCGGGCAATCAGTGGCTCCCTGCTGGTCTGGCCTTCGCGGGTGTCACGCCGCATATTTCTATCGCATTACCTGTCTGTATGCACCTCCCCGTCTCCTCGCAAACGGTTCATGTGACTAACGATAAGTCCTCATCGGCCGGGTGATTCGGCCGCGTTTCTTTCTTCCGGGAAAGTGTTTGGGTGCGATATTCGACGCGAAATTACCGGTTTAAAAAATTAGCTTTTAATAGTATATAGTAAATCTAATATCCCGTGTCACAAGGGCCGGGAGGGTGGTATGTTTTGAAAGGCTTCACGGATTTGGTTATAATTTCTTTGAAATCCAGAAAAATAGAGGTGGTAGAGGCATTTGGGTAGGCCTACCATAGCGGAAATTAACCTGTCTCATCTAGAGAGCAACCTTGAAAGCTTAAAGGGATACCTGAAATCCAGGACGAAGATTCTCGCTGTCGTAAAAGCCGATGCGTACGGGCATGGAGCAGTCCCTGTAGCTTCGAGACTGGTCGAATGCGGTGTTTCGCACCTGGGCGTTGCTACCGTCGAGGAAGGGGTCCAGCTGCGGGATGGGGGTGTGGCGGAGAATGTTGTCGTACTCGGAGGGGTGATGCCCGATCAGCTGTATGAGGCGATATCCCTGGGGCTCGACGTGGTCATCGGCTCGATCGGTCACCTGGAAGATATTATCTCGGAATCGAACAGGGTTCGGAAGATAGTGGGCATTCACCTCAAGGTGGATACCGAGATGGGCCGTCTCGGAATATTTCCGGATGAGGCCGAAAGGGCCTCACGATCCATAGATGAGGCAAAATACGTTGAGCTGAAGGGAGTTATGTCCCACCTCTCGTCTGCCGATGGGGATGAGGAGGAGGACCTGAAACACACGAACAGGCAGCTGCGCGCCTTCAGAGAGGTGGCGGGAACCTTTCCCGCCAACGGTGTCGATTTTCATGTTTTAAACAGCGCGGGAATAATACGGTTTACCGGGGACCAGCACGATATGGTGAGGCCCGGAATTACCCTGTACGGGTCTCTTCCGAGGGCCGGGATCGAGGATATCGGCCTTGCTCCGGTGATGAACCTCACTACGAGAATTTACTATGTGAAGGAATTTCCTGCAGGATTTCCCATCAGTTATGGAAGAAAATATGTCACCAAGAGGAGGGAGAGAATAGCCGTTCTGCCCGTGGGTTACGCCGACGGGTTGCGAAAGGTCCTGTCTCCTGGATTCGAGGTGTGTGTGGAGGGGAAGCCTGCAAAAATTCTCGGGGCCATTTGCATGGATAACATCATGATCGACGTTACGGATATTCCTGAGTCGAAAGTCGGCTCGGAAGTGATGATTTTCGGAGAGAAGTGGGGCGTGGCAATACCCGTTGAAGAGGTTGCCGAGAGGGCATCCACGATACCCTACGAGATCCTGACGGGAATAGGAAAGCGTGTTCCGCGGGTGTTCGTTGAGTAGCCCGCATACGAATGGGGCAGGTGTTACTATCGTGTCAGGTACAGTGCGGAGCGTTCTATGAATATGGCTTCAGAGCTTATCAACTCCATCGGAAAGGTTGCATACAGGTTGGTAGAGAGCCTCGGTTATCATGGCCGTATGTTCATGGATGCGACATACTGGGCTTTCCGGCCCCCTTCCGAAATAGATAACATACTCAAACAGATAGAGGAGGTAGGCTTAAAATCCCTTCCCGTGGTCTTGATAACCGCTGCGTTCACCGGGATGGTGCTTGCCCTCCAATCGTGGTCGGCTTTTGCCAGATTCAAGGCGGAAAGCCTCGTTGGTACCGTTGTCGCACTCTCCATGACAAGGGAGCTGGGGCCGGTTTTTGCGGGGCTCATGGTGTCGGGCAGGGTGGGTGCCTCGATCGCGGCGGAGCTCGGTACGATGAAGGTCACGGAGCAGATTGACGCCATGTATACCCTCGCGGCAAACCCGGTGAAGTATCTCGTCGTCCCCCGTATCCTTGCCACGACGATTGTCATGCCGATTCTCGTTATTTTCGGGGATCTCATCGGTATCGTGGGTGGATATTTCGTGAGCGTGAAAATTCTCGGGGGAAACCCTGTCGTGTATATCAATAAAACCTATCAATACCTGGAATTGGATGACATATACATCGGATTGCTGAAAGCTGCTGTTTTCGGGTTTCTGATTGCGCTGATCAGCTGTTCCCAGGGGTTCAAAACCGAGGGGGGAGCAGAAGGGGTGGGAAAATCCACAACCAGGGCTGTGGTATTTTCGGCGATGTCTGTCCTCATCTCGGACTATTTCCTCACCGCCCTCCTGTTTTGATGATGAAACCCATAATCAAAATAAGAGATCTGCACAAGTCATTCGGAATCAACAGGGTTCTTCAGGGGGTCAATCTCGATATTTTCAAGGGTGAGAACATGGTGGTAATAGGCGGGAGCGGATCGGGAAAAAGTGTCCTGATCAAATGCGTCATAGGTCTTCTGAAGCCGGATGCGGGAAGTATTTCAGTCGACGGCGTCGATGTGACGAAGATAACTGAAGAGGAAATGGTCGAGGTCAGGAAAAAATTCGGGATGCTGTTTCAGGGAGCGGCCCTTTTCGATTCCCTGACCGTGGGAGAGAACGTGGCGTTTGAGCTGAAGAGGCTGAAACTGGTTCCGGCGGGCAAGCTTTATCAGATCGTCGAAGAGAAGCTTTCCCTGGTGGGCTTGAGAAACATCCAGCATCTCATGCCTTCGGAACTTTCGGGGGGGATGAAGAAAAGGGTCGGCCTTGCCAGGGCTATTGCGTCAGAACCGGAGATACTCCTCTACGACGAGCCCACAACGGGTCTTGACCCGATCATGGCCGATGTAATCAATGAACTGGTTATCAGCATGAAGAGTATCCTGAATGTTACCTCGATAAGCATAACCCACGATATGACCTCTGCGTATAAGATAGGTGATAAAATTGCTATGCTTTATAATGGAAAAATCGTTGAAGTGGGTACCCCCGATGAGGTGAGAAGTTCGGAGAACCCCATTGTGAGGCAGTTTATAGAAGGCCGTGCCGAGGGTCCGATAACAGAGGAAAGTGAAGAGTTTGTGAAGTTTGACACGAAGCCCGCAGAACCTTTAGACCGGAGGAAATGATGGCATTTATTTCCAAGGAGGCGAAGGTCGGAATGTTCGTCCTTGTCGGAATTCTCATACTCGCCTACTTTACGCTCAAAGTCGGCAAAATTGAGGTTACGGAGAGGGGGTACATAATATACGCGATCTTTGATACGGTCTCAGGGCTCGATGAAAAATCCGTGGTGAAGATGGCAGGAGTTCCTATCGGCAATGTGGTCAGCATACGGCTTGAGAATGGCAAGGCAAAGGTCAGAATGAGCATAAAGGAGGGCGTGGAGATTCCCGCGGACTCAACCATATCCCTTGCCTCCGAGGGTCTCCTGGGGGAGAAATACATCGAAATCATCCCCGGTGAGGAAAAGGAGAAATTTATACAACCCGAGAGCGTATTGTCAAAGTCGACTCCCGGGGCCAACTTCGACGAGTTCGTGAGAAAAATAACCATAATGGCCGACGACATCAAGAAAGTTACCGAGTCGCTTGCAGAGGCGCTCGGGGAGGAGGAGGGAAGGGAGTCCCTGAAAGAGATCGTTGTGAACCTGAGAGACTCAACGAGGGTGTTCCGGGATCTGATGGATGCCAATGAGAAAAAGATCGGGAGGATCCTCGACAACCTCGACAGGCTGTCTGCCGACCTGGGCGAGGTATCGGGCGAGAGCAAGCAGGACATAAAGATCCTGATTGCAAATCTCAGGGAATTCTCCGACACGCTGAAAGAAAGGACGCCCGAGATTGCGAGCAAAATTGAAAGCACGATGAACGAGGTCGGGGGATTCGTCTCTGAGAACCGGGAAGAC
Organism: Deltaproteobacteria bacterium; assembly: GCA_011773515.1. Taxonomy (NCBI): domain Bacteria; kingdom Pseudomonadati; phylum Myxococcota; class Myxococcia; species Deltaproteobacteria bacterium. The sequence goes on along the minus strand of WVXK01000062.1, from coordinate 178,740 downwards.
ATAAAAGAGGCGATAGAAAACATCAAGTCGGCCTCAGCCAGGCTCGACTCCACGCTGGAGAGGATAGAGAGCGGAGAGGGAACAATCGGGAAACTGGTTACCGATGAAAAAGCGTACGAAGATTTCAGCTCCGCCATGGACGGGATAAACAGGCAGATAAAAAAGTACGAGGCCCTCCAAACCTACCTGGACTACCGGCTCGAGTATCAGGAGCAGTCTTCCGAGTTCAAGCAGTACGCATCGCTGAAGATCCGGCCAACGGTGGATAAATACTACCTCTTCGGGATAGTGGATGATCCTGTCGGGAATGTGGAGACGACCAGGACCGTAGTAACCCAGACCCCTCCCGGCACGACCGTGGAAACGGAGAAGGTTGAGTTCGACGATGACCTCAAGTTCAACGCCTTAATATCGAAACAGTTTGGCGATTTCTCCTTCAGGGGGGGGTTGATGGAGTCCACGGGCGGTGTCGGGCTTTCCTACTTCAGCCTCTCCGACAGGCTGGTTTTAAACCTTGACTTCTTCGACCTGACCAGGGACAACAACGATCCTCATTTGAAATTCTACGGAAATTATAGTATTTTTAGAAACTTCTTTCTCACTGCGGGATACGATGATTTCATCAATGATAATAGCGATTTGAGGACGTTTTTCTTCGGCTTCGGGATCGAGTTGAGAGACGAGGACTTAAAGACTCTGCTCAGGGCGACTCCGCCTGTGAGCCCATAAAACAGAAAAGAGAGGTGGGGTTAGATGGCGAGGATCAGGAGGGCCATTATCAGCGTGTCGGACAAAAGTGGCATCGTGGATTTTGCCAAGGGCCTTCACAGGCTCGGGATCGAGATCTATGCGTCAGGAGGAACGGCCAGTCTCCTGAAAAAAAACAAGATCGTTGTCAGGGCGATCGAAGATTACACGGAATTCCCTGAGATGCTCGACGGACGGGTTAAGACCCTGCATCCCAGAATCCATGCTGGCATACTTGCGATGAGAGAAAAAAGGGAACACATGAAAGTTCTCAGGGAACACGATATAAGGCCCTTTGACATGGTCATCGTCAATCTCTATCCTTTCGAGGAGACGGTAAAAAACCCATCCTGCAGCAGAGAGGAGGCGATAGAAAATATCGACATAGGAGGCCCGACCCTCCTGCGCGGAGCGGCGAAAAATTTCCGTAGCGTCTGCGTGGTGGTGGATCCGCAGGACTACAGAAAGGTGCTCGATACCCTGAAAAAGAAAAACGGCAACCTCGATGAGCAATTCCTGTTCTGGCTGGCGAAAAAGGCCTTTTCTCACACGGCGTGGTATGACGCGTCGATTTCCAACTATCTCCACTCCCTGGCAGACGGAGGTGACAGGAAGGGATTCCCCGATGTATTCACCTGGCAGTGGGACAAGGTGCAGGATCTTCGGTATGGAGAAAACCCTCACCAGACGGCGGCTTTCTACAGGGATGGCAGGTTTCCCGTTGCAGGGGTGGGGTTTGCGCAGCAACTCCAGGGGAAGGAGCTCTCCTTCAATAATATCGTGGACATCGATGCGGCTTTCTCCCTCGCCCTGGAGTTCGACGAGCCGGCTGCAGTAATCATAAAACATACCAACCCCTGCGGTGCGGGAATATCGAGGCGGAGACTTTCCGATGCTTTCAAGAAGGCAAATGAGTGCGACCCCGTTTCCGCCTACGGCGGCATCGTTGCGTTGAACAGAAAGGTAAACGAGGATTGCGCGAGAGGAATGGCGAAGATCTTTTTCGAGGCGATTGTTGCTCCTGATTATGACAGGGCGGCGCTGAAGGTCCTCTCGAAAAAAAAGAACCTCAGGGTCATGCGTGTGGACATGAGGTCTTTCCGGGAAGCAAGGGAAAAAATGGAGCTGAAGAATGTCTCAGGAGGGTTGCTGGTGCAGACGGCTGATGAGCCCACGCTCAACTCGGATCTTTTAAAAGCCGTTACGAAGAGAAAGCCCACCGAGGATGAGCTGTCGGCCCTTTTCTTTGCCTGGAAGCTCTGCAAACATGTAAAGTCGAATGCGATTGTTCTGGCCAGGAAAGACAGAAGCGTGGGAGTCGGCGCTGGCCAGATGTCCAGGGTGGACTCGGCAAGAATTGCCATAATGAAAGCACAAATATCCACCAGGGGATGCGTCGTGGCTTCCGATGCTTTCTTTCCATTCAGAGATGGCGTGGACGTGGTTGCCGAGGCGGGTGCCACTGCCATAATCCAACCCGGCGGATCGATCCGGGATGAGGAAGTGATCAGGGCTGCAGACGAACACGATATGGCAATGGTTTTTACGGGCATCAGACATTTCAGACACTAAAAAGGAAAAAAGCCGGATGCAGATGATGAAAGCGCTCGTCGTCGCGGCTTTTGAAAGGATACAGGGCAAAGGGAGTGTCAAAGGGAGGCTCAGATGACTCCGAAAGTGATCGTCCTCATGGGATCGGGTTCCGATTTCAGCACGGTTAACAGTACGGTGGAGATTTTGAAAGATTTTGGCGTCGATGTGAGGGTGGAGGTCACATCGGCCCACAGGTCTCCGGAGAGGACGGAGAAGCTGATCAGTGAGGCGGAGAGGGAGGGCTGTGAGGTGATCATTGCAGCCGCCGGTTTCGCGGCTCACCTCGCCGGTGTCGTTGCGTCTCACACGACCCTTCCGGTTATCGGTATTCCTCTCGATGCGTCGCCCCTCGGAGGCCTCGACGCTCTTTTATCCACGGTGATGATGCCGGCAGGGATTCCTGTCGCGACTGTGACAGTGGGGAAGACAGGTTCCAAGAACGCGGCCTACCTTGCCCTGTCCATACTGTCAATAAAGTACGAGGGGATCCGGGAATCTCTCAAATCCTTCAGGAAAAAGATGGAGGGGGATGTGATCGAGTCCTCGAGGGCATTGAATGATAAGAGTAAATCCTGATTGCTATGCCTGTTTTCTCAGGCAGGTAGAGACAGCCTGCAGGCAGGGAGGTCTGACCGAGGCGGCCGCGTTGCGAAGCTTGAGCAGGGCCGCCCGCTATATAGGATCCATCAGTGCCGATGATGTTCCCGCGCGGGTTGCGTCGCGGCTGCACGCGATTGTCAGAGAGGCAAGCGGAGTTGCCGACCCCTTCGATGATGTCAAGAGAGAGCAGAAAAAAAGATTCAGGGAAACCTACTCCAAGGTTCGGGCAAAGGTAGATGAGAGGGGAGAGGGTGTCGAGGCCGCCGTGCTGCTCGCCGGTGCGGGGAACATGTACGATTTCGGAATCATATCGGAAGGTGAGGCCGAGCGCTTCTTCGGGGACATGGATGCCCTCACACGGGGCGTATATGAAATTGATCACTTTATGGGCGCCCTTGCTCGTGCAAAGGTGGTGGGAATGCTCCTGGACAACACGGGGGAGGCCCCCTTTGACCTGGTGCTCGCGGAACGGCTCATGGATGGGGGCATAGAAGTCTGGTTCGGCGTCAAGGGAGGACCGGTAATAGACGACATAACCTATTCTGATGCTCTTGAGTTGGGCCTGGATGAGAACATTCGGGTCGTATCAAATGGGAGTCAGGCTGTTGGTACCGACCTCGGGGATGTGTCAGCCGAGTTTCTGGATATGCTCCACAAGTCAGATCTCGTCATAAGCAAGGGACAGGCAAACTTTGAAACCCTCTATGGCAGCCTCGAGAACTGCTTTTTTCTTTTCGTTTGCAAGTGCCCGGTTGTTGAGAAGATCACGCGTGCGGATTACGGAAGCGTCATGCTGATGGCAGACAGGGTGGCAGATGAAGCGGGTAAAAATCGAGGAATTTCTCAGTTCAAATAGGGTCAGAGACGATGTGGAGGGGTATCTGCGTCAAGGGGGGGTGGTAATTTACCCGACAGATACCCTCTACGGTATGGGTGTGGACATCAGGGTGGCCGGTGCCGTCGAAAACCTTATGAGACTGAAGGGGAGGGAAAGTGGAAGGCCCGTCCCTCTGTTTATCGACAGTGCAGTCGGGATCGAAGATATCTGTGCCCCTCTGTCCCCTCTCGGGAAAAAGCTGTCGGAAGTCTTCTGGCCGGGGAAGTTGACCATCGTGACACGCGCCCGTCGACACGTTGCCCTCATCGTGGGATCAGAGGACGGAACGGTGGGGGTCAGGCTTCCCGATTCAGCGGTTTCCCTCTCACTTGCCGGCATGTGCGGCGGGGTCACAACGGGGACATCGGCGAACAAATCGAGAGGGGCGGTCCCCCTGACCACCGGTCAGGTGATGGGGGATTTCGAAGGAGACGAGGTCCTGTTTATCGATGGAAAAGACCTTCCTCCATCTGCCGGTTCGACAGTTGTGCGGGTCGATGGCAACGTTCTGAGGATCCTGCGGGAAGGCGACGTCAAAGCAAATGAGATTTTAAAAATCGCAGAGGAGTTTGACAATGGCTAAGGTAAGACCGATACGCGGATTGCGCTATGGAGAGCAGATCGAAGACAAGGGCCTCGTCGTCGCTCCCCCCTACGATGTGATATCGAAAGAGGATCAGATAAAGCTTCATGCGAGACACCCGAATAATATCGTCTGGATCGACTACGGACTGGACGGAGTTGGGGAGAGGGACGAGAAATACAGGCGGGCAAATGAGATGCTCGAGGCCTCTGTTGCAGAGCAGGTGCTGGTCAGGGATGAAAAGCCCGCGTTTTACTATTACGAGCAGGAGTTCGAGCTGGAGGGTATGGGAAGGCTGGTGCGGACAGGGTTCATCTGCGGGATGTTGCTTGAAAAGTTCGGAGAGGGAAGCGTATTCCCCCATGAGAGGACGCTTCTGACCCCCAAGTTGGACCGGCTGAATCTCATGAAGCACACAGCCACGGCGACCAGCCCGATATTCGCGATATACGATGACGATGAAAACCATGCCGCCTCCCTCTTTCTTCAGGCGATTCAGGCGTCTGCGCCTGACGTGTCAGTTTTGGACGATGTCGGTGTCTGTCACCGCATGTGGGTGGTAACGGACGAGAAGGTGATAGGGGAAGTGGAAAGTCTCCTTTCGGGGAGGAGGGTATTCATTGCCGATGGCCACCACCGGTATGAGACGGCCCTTGAATACAGGAACTGGATGCGGGAAAGGGCCCACGCCGATCCTTCTTCGGCCTGGAACTATGTTCTCGTCTTCCTCTCGGCAACCGGGGATGGAGGCCTCGTGATCCTGCCGACCCACAGGGGAGTATACGGGCTTGACCGGGATAAAATTGAGACGCTCACCAGGCAGGCTGATGTTCCCTTTAAGCTCTTGAATCTTTCCGGGGGAGTCGATGAGATGGTTGAAAAGGTATCTTCTGCAACGCCCGAGGAGCGCATCTTCGGTATGGTTGATAAAACGGGGAATTGCTCCCTGTTGAAGATCGACGACATAAACGATCTGGATGCGGGCTGGTTTCCCTCCCTGCCACCCGCCGTCAGGAACCTCGACGTTTCCCTCCTTCACGGACTGATTTTGGAAAGGGTGCTGGGCATCTCGCCGCAGGAGATATCTTCGGGAGAGAAGGTAAGGTTCTACAAGGACCTGAAGAGGGGGTTGAGCGACCTCAAAGGGGGGGTTATCCAGCTCTTGTTCTACCTGAACCCCATAAGGATGGAACAGTTTATCGAGGTTTCTGAAAGCGGCGTTATCCTGCCTCAGAAATCGACCTATTTCTACCCGAAGATCCTCACGGGACTCGTTATGTCCCCCGTCAGTGAAAATGACCGTGTGGGATAGAAATTTCATGGTCAAGGAAAAAGATGAAATCACCGAAGACGTTATCGGCTTTGCGAATCTCAAAGTCTTCCAGCGCAAAAAAGGATACCGTTTTTCCCTCGATTCGATCCTTCTCGCCCGCTTTGCAATAGACGGGGGCCTGGCCGGGGATGTCCTCGACGTGGGAGCCGGCGCGGCCGTTCTGTCCATGCTCATTGCACGCCAACGGCCGGATATCGGAAGGATGATCGCCGTGGAGATCCAGAAGGCTCTGGCCGAGGTGGCGGGAAGAAACGTGAGGAGCAACTCCCTTGAAAACGTGATCGAGGTGATCAATGCCGATGTGAGGGAGTTCGTGAAAGGTTGTGGCAAAAGATTCGATACGGTTGTATCCAATCCCCCTTTCAGAAAGGTAAAGGCGGGAAGGGTCAACCCTGATGAGGAGAAGAGAATCGCCCGGCACGAGTATACCCTCAACCCGGAGGACCTCTCAGTTGCCATTTCCACGGCGCTGAGGAAGAAGGGAAAATTTTTTCTCGTATATCCGGCAAGAAGGCTTTTCGATGTGGTGGACCAGCTGAATCGGGGGGGGCTAAAGGTGGAGAAGGTACGCCTGGTTCACTCGTTCAGGGGGAAGGAAGCCGAGCTGGCCCTCATCAAGGGTGCTGTAGGCGGCCAGAGGGAAACAGTCTTCCTGCCACCCCTCCTTATCTACGACAAACGAAACGTCTATTCTTCGGAGATCGTTTCTATTTTCGGGGGAATGATCAGGAAGTGACTTTTTTTGTTTGCCAGGAGTTGCCTTCACAGCAGGCGTCAGCGTTCTCAAGGGGAATGAAAACTGTCTCTTCTTCGCAGAAACCTACCGTTCTCCCCGCACCCTGAACCTGATATCCTTCACCGCATCCTTGCCCAGGACCCCGTTTACCTTTTCCAGGAACTGGGGCTTTAACAGCTGGAGCTCCTGGGCCCAGCTGTGATTTGAAACTGACAGGTGGAGCGTTCCGTACCTGAATGATTCGGGCCTGACGAGATTTGTAAGTCTCTCGCCGGCGATGTTCTCCCATGCCGAAATAATCATCGCGCATTTTTTTGCATCGTTTAATCCGAGGCTGTCAAGAAGGCTAAATACCGTTCCCCCGATCCTTTCCGTTTTCATTCAGGAGTGCTCCTTTTTTCTTAATTTTCCCCCGCAAAGCTGCCCGATCACAGCCGAGGCGATAAAGATCGGTATGGTAACCGCATGAACCTTGTTCTTGATCCTCAGGTATAGGATCAACGGTATCGATAGATGGATGAATGTGAACCATGCTATGGAAAACTTTTGTGCGCCGCTTCTCAAGTATCCCAGCGGTAAATTAACGGCACAAGAGATGAGCGCTATTGATAGTATCGACACAGACGGTTCTCCCGGCGGCTTATTGGTAGCCACGTTCGGGAAGATTATACTACAATGTAGTGATCTTTTTTACCGGATTATCTTCTTTTCCAAGAGGTGACTGATGGAGGGGGTTTTCATCTTCGAGGGTACACATCAGGTCATGGCGGCAGAAAAGACAATCAAGGGGGAGGGGATACCCATGAAGCTCATCCCCGTTCCCCGATCCCTGACTTCAGATTGCGGCCTGGCGATCAGGTTTGACAACCGGGACAGGGAAAAAATATTGAGAGCCCTCAATAAAGCCGGAAATTATCCGAAAGAATATTATGTGAGGGAAGATAACAGCTTTAAAAAGAAGGATTTATAGATCGAGTAAAACTTGACGGGCCTGTTTTCCCCGGCAATATCCGCCTTGTTGCAGGCATTTGATGATAAAAGCGTCTTCGGGGGGTTTGTGGGAGCAACGTTTGCAAAGAGGATCATAGCGGCATCCCTGGCCCTTGGCCTCGCCATTTTATTGAATCCCCGGTGGGCACATTCCAGTTACTGCGGGATGGGCTCTTTCCTTTTCAAGGAAGCCGGCATATCTGTTGAGCACGCTTTTTCCACCCCCGCGAGTCCACCTGAGTCTTTCGTCTCCGGAATCGCAGCCTCAAGGGGCGGACCTGCGTTTCGGGGTGAAAAAGGTGCCTGCGGTTTCCCCGCACTGACCCGGGAGGGTGACAATGCTCCCGGCGCAGAAGGAAAGATCGAGAGCAATATGGATGAGGAGATCGTGGCGGAGTCCCCAGAGGATTTATATGAGGAGGAAGAGGACATACCCCTCCCCGTTGACCTGAACAAGAGGGTTGAGTATGCCATCAGATATTTTCAGACACGGGCCCGTCCCCATTTCACCGAGTGGTATAGGCGGTTCGGGAGGTATGACATGCTCATGAGGAAGATTCTCAGGGCGGAAGGGGTGCCGGGAGATTTTGTGTATCTTGCCATGATAGAGAGTGGCTTTTCCCCGAGGGCGGTGTCACGCGCCGGCGCAATCGGGATTTGGCAGTTCATGTACTGGACGGGGAAAAAGTACGGTCTCGATATCAACTGGTGGGACGATGAGAGGAGAGATTTCGAGCGTTCCACCCGGGCCGCAGCGCGGTACCTGAAGAGCCTCTACGATATGTTCGGGTCGTGGTATCTTGCCGCCGCTGCGTACAATGTGGGTGAGGGCAAGATCGACCGTGCGATACGAAGGTATCGAACCAATGATTACTGGAAGCTGGTTAAATACAGATATCTTCCCCGGGAGACAAAAAATTACGTTCCGAAGATGCTCGCGGCCCTGACCGTGGTAAAGGATCCGGAAAGTTACGGGTTCGATAACCTGGAAATGGATGAACCTCTCGAGTTTGATACCGTCGAGGTCCCCGGCGGGATTGACCTGAGAACGCTTGCCGATATCATCGGCGTTGATTATGAAGAGGTCACGCTCCTCAATCCCGGGATCAGGCGGGGGGTGGTCCCGCCTAATTTCAGCTCTTACACGATCAGGTTGCCCGGGGGGAGCAAGAAACATGTGGAGGAAAACAGGGAGGAGATAAGCAGGAGGGGGAAGGTCAAGCTCGTGCTTCACCGGATAAAGTCGAAAGACAATATCGGTAGGATAGCCAAAAAGTACTCTGCAGATGTTTTCAGAATCAAAGAGGTCAATGGACTGAGAAGCAACCTGATCGGGGGGAGAAAGAGGCTCATAATACCGATCGTGGGTGAGACGGAAAACGAATTTGCCGCTTCGCTGAAACCGGCGGATCAAAAATCGCTGAAATACGTTGTTTCAAATCTCGAGAGGAGTGCGAGGTACTATTACGTCTACCGGCAGGGCAACAGGAAAATCTACCTGGTCAAGAGAGGGGACAGTCTCTATGAGATTTCACGCCGGTTCGGGGTCCCCATCGCGACCTTGAAGAGGCTGAATGGTCTCGAGGGAAATGTAATCAGGCCCGGCCAGAAGCTGACGATAAGGGTCTACGGGAAGCCGGCGGAAATTGCGCAAGGCAAAAGCAGGAACCTCTATACCTATGCGGTCAAAAGCGGCAAAAAGGTCTACACCGTCAAATCGGGTAACTCCCTCTATTCAATAGCCAGGGCCTTCGGTATCTCAATCGCGGAGCTCAAGAAGATGAACGGCCTGAAAAGCGAGGTCATACGGCCAGGAATGAAACTCGTGGTCGGTTACACGGGTTGAATGATATAATTTCTATCTATCCTGAAAATAATAAATCAACAAGAGGATGTATCCCATGATTAGCTTTCGCGGAAGAGATATAATCTATCTCGATAACGCGGCAACCTCTCTTCCGAAGCCGCCCGAAGTGGTGGAGGCCGTTGCAGAGGCTCTTCTCCGTGCGGGGAATCCCGGCCGCTCGGGCCATTCCCTCTCTTTCGAATCCATGAGAGATATATTCGAGACCCGGGAAGTCATCGCGGAGCTCATAGGGTGCAGTGAGAGCAAGAGGATTATTTTCACCTCGAACGCGACGCTGGCACTGAATCTGGCCATAAAGGGCCTCCTGAGGGAACGGGACCATGTAATCACAACGGTTATGGAGCACAATTCCGTTCTGCGGCCTCTTTCCAGCATGGCTCTTCGCGGTGTTGAAATTACCTATGTTGAAGCCGATCCCCGGGGGAATATTGACCCTCGCGATGTCAAACGGTCTTTCAAAAAGAACACGAGGCTCGTTGCAATGATTCATGCATCGAATGTAACCGGCACCGTGTATGATATTGCGGAGGTTGGGGCCGAGTGCAGGAAGAGGGAAGTGCCCTTTCTCGTCGATGCATCCCAGACGGCCGGGGCAGTTGAGCTCGATGTGAAGGCCATGAATATAGACCTTCTGGCCGCCTCGGGTCACAAGGCGCTGTTCGGGCCCCAGGGAACGGGCTTCCTCTACGCAGGCGAAAACGTCGAAGTCAGGCCATTGTTCGAAGGAGGGACCGGTTCGCGCTCCGAGAACGACAGGCACCCTGACTTTTTGCCCGACAGGCTTGAAGCGGGAACCCCCAACTCTGTGGGTCTGGCTGGACTGAGGAGAGGGGCAGAGTACGTCCGGAACAGGGGTGTAAAAAAAATCATGGCCCACGAAAGTGAGCTTCTCCACCTTTTCCTGAAGGGTGCGAAAGGCATAGACAGGGTCCGGGTATACGGATCCGCGGCAGCCGAAAAACAACTGGGTGTGCTTCTTTTCAACGTCGAGGGGAAGGATCCCGGTGAGCTTTCCATGCAGCTCGACGAGGATTATGGGATCCTCGTGCGGTCAGGCCTGCACTGCGCTCCTTTTGCGCACAGGGCCATCGGAACGTTTCCCGAGGGAGGAGCCAGGATCAGCTTCAGCGCGCTGAATACTCTCGAGGAAGCGGAGAAGGCGGTGAAAGCCATACGGGAGATATGTAAAAGACATTGATGCAGCCGAGCTTCCCCGAGGTAAGGTTAAGATGGAAGTATCAGGGGCCCCTCAGGAAGAATGGTTCTTGATGATCTTTTCAATTATCTTTGTTGAGGAAAGTCCTTCTACCAGGGGAACGGTTTTTACCTCGCCGCCGGAGGATACGACCAGGTCCCTTCCCACGATCTCCTCTACTTTCCAGTCCTCTCCCTTGACCAGAATATCTGGTCGGATGGCCTTGATGAGCTCGTAGGGAGTATCTTCGTCAAAGAGTATTACCCTGTCTACGAAGACAAAAGATGCCAGAAGGAGGATCCTTTCGTTTTCCGGCACAACCGGTCTCTTCTCTCCCTTGATTCTTTTCACCGAGCTGTCGCTATTTACCCCCACGAAGAGGAAATCTCCAAGCTGGCGTGCCGAGAGAAGGTAGGTTGCATGGCCCGCATGGATCAGGTCGAAGCAGCCGTTTGTAAAAACCGTTTTTTTCCCCTCACGCTTCAACGTACGGGATAACTCACCCGCTTGATCCCCCGTAATTACTTTCATCCGCGGATTCAGTATGCTCCCGGATGTCTGTCTTTCAGGCATGGCATCATTCTCCGAAACCGGGTGATCTCTTCCTTGTCGATTGCGATGGTGAAACAGCCTTCATCCTCCCCGCCTTCTATCACCGTATCTCCGTATGGCGAGACAATCATGGAGTGTCCGGCGAGTTGAATCTTGCCCGATCTGCCGCAACCGTTGGTTGCGGCGACGAAGAGCTGGTTTTCGATAGCCCTTGCGCGAAGCAGTGCTTGCCAGTGGCTCAGGCGCTCTTTTGGCCACTGAGAGCAGTAGACCAGCATTTCCGCTCCCTCGATAGCCATTTTTCTCGAGATTTCGGGAAACCTGAGGTCGTAGCAGATAAGCGGCCCGATTTTCAGTGACGGGATCGACATGACTGCAGATTCGTCCCCTCTTGAGAAATACCTGTCCTCCATGAAGAGCCCGAAAAGATGCACCTTTCTGTATGTGCCCTTCGTTATCCCGTCTCTGCCTATGAGATATGCCGTGTTGTAGATGGAGCTTCCCTCTTTTTTCGGGACAGAGAAAAGGGCCGAGATCTTGTTTTCCTTACACAGCTTCTGAATCGTGAGAATCACTTCCGGGGATTTTTCGGCCACTCCCCCCATGTTTCGATAGTAAAAGCCGGAAGAGAACATCTCGGGAAGGATGGCGATATCTGTCCCCTCACCAGCTGCTCTGTTGATGAGAGCCAGGGCTTTTTCCACGTTCTTTTCGACTTTCCCCGGAAAAATTCTCATCTGCAGCAGCGATATGGTGATCTTTTTTCCCATCAAAAGCTCCTTGATGCTGTGAGCCCGTAAACGGTAACGCCGCTTCCCCAGGCAGACTTGATCTCCCTCGTGCAGGCGTTTAACGTTTCAAGGGTTGTGGCAACATCATCAAGGAGAATTATATTTTCATGGGCACGCCTGTTCAACGAATTAATTCGAAATGCCTCCCGGGTAAGGAGCTTCCTCTCCTTTGCACTCTTTCCGGCCAGGGAGGAAAAATCAGCCACCCTCCGGAGTGCCGAGGCAGCAAGAGGAATGCCCGTTAAGCGGGAAAGGGCTTTCCCCATGAGTTCGCTCTGGTTGAATCCCCTCGTAAAGAGTTTCCCCAGGGAGAGGGGGACCGGGACGATAATGTAGGCTTTCTCGAAGATAAATGGTGCTGCATGGGTCACGTAAATTGCGAGTTGTGCGCCAATGCACCTTGCAATCCTTGAATCCCTGCCATATTTCATCCGGTGAATGATTCTTCTCGCCCTCGGCGTGTAATGTGAAAGGGAAAAAAGAGAGGTGAAAAGGGGAGGGGAAACCCTGCACTCAGAGCAGAAAATCCCCTGCCGAACGGGGGAAAAATGAATCAGCCGTGAGCAGATAGCGCATTCTGTCCCCCTTGGCAGGTCAATCAGGCAGGGGAACTTTCTGCATAGCCTCTTCCCTGATTTCTTCGATTTTTTTCGTATCTCCGTAATCGATTCTGAAAATATCCCATTTCTGGCAGGCGGAGCAGTAACTTTTCCACCGGATGATCGTGTCGCCGCATCCATCGCATGCAAATGGCACGAGGTAACGCCGCTTGTATGCGAAGGCTTTGTTGTATTCATTAACAGCATCCTCGAACCTGTTCCTCCTCCGGTAGGTTTCGGCAAGGAAGATGTGAATCGAAGCATTGTCTGGTTCGATGTTTTGCGCTTTCAAGAACTGTTCCATCGCCTCGTCTACCATCTCGAGCCTGAGGAGAAACTTCCCGTAGAAAAGAATAAGTGTGAAATCGTTTTCGAACTCCGATTTCACGTTGGAGTATATCTCGAGCAACCTTCCCGGCATCTCTTGCTCGATGGCAATGTCTTCCAGCTTTATGAGGTTGATGGGGTTTTTTGTTTTTCTGTATCCCGATATGAGCAGGTCCATCGCTGCGTTCGCCTGAGTTTTCTCCAGGTAAAGGTCTTGGAGAAGAATGTAGGAAGGAGTGAACGTTGGACTCTCTTTCAAGAGGTCCTTGAGTTTCTTTTCAGCCTCGTCTATGTTTCCCGTTTCGAAAGCATACCGCGCAAGTTCGAATTTTAGACCGTCCGAGATATCTCTGTCCTCGCTCTTTACGTCCCCCTTTTTCTTGATGATGGCCCTCTGAAGTTCATGGGCTTTTTCGTAATCGCCCTTTTTGATATAAAGGTCCCTTAGCTTCTCGATGATCTTCCTGTAGTCTTCCTGCTTCTTCAAGGGAGTCAGGACTTCTATTGCGCTGTCTGTGTCACCGCTGCGCTCCAGGGCTTCAGCCAGCATGAAATACGCATCTACGTTTGATGGATCGTTGGTTTTGATCTCCGTTAGGGCTTTGACCTCTTCTATGTAGTCTCCGAGCTCTCTGTAGATCATCGCTTTGAGAAGAATTGCAGAGCGGCTTTCGGGAATAACGGCAAGGATGCTGTCAACCGTCTCGAGTGCAGCGCTCGTCTTGCCCTGGTAGAGAAGGTTCCATGCTTTACTCAGCTTCTTGGTCGCACTTTCCTTTTTTGCCAGCAGCCTTTTTTCTCTCCACATTTTCGTGGATGTCATCGCGTCTTTGACGAAAGTCCCGAGGAGAACTATCCCTGCTCCCAGTGCGAAGGCGATCAACGTGAGTTCGGCAAGGGCTATTTCAACGGTCCTCCCTGGAGTGAGATGGAAACGAACAATGTCGGAGTTGAGAATTGATACGTGGGTGAAAGCGATAGCCATCACGATTATGAGAAGGAGAAAAAGTCTTAAACCCATCTGTCCCCCTTTCGGCGTCTTTGCCCGAATGGATGTTACACGTTTTTTTGCCTTTTATCTTATTTTTCTGAAACCTTCAACTCCACTGCTGATGACCAGAGCTCGTCTATTTCATAAAACTCCCTGACCGGCTGATAAAAGATGTGGACGACGATGTCGGTGTAGTCGATCACGATCCACCTTCCCTGCCTGATTCCCTCGATTCCCCGAGGTTTGATATGGAGCTTCTTGAGATTGTCAATGATATTCTCCGCGATGGTCGTTACCTGCCTGTCCGATGTGCCGGAACATAAAAAAAAGTAATCGGCAATGCTGGAAAACTCTCTGATGTCCAAGAGCTTGACCTGTTCTGCCTTTTTCTGCATTGCCAGTTCGGCTATGTATCGTATCAGTTTTTTCGTCTCTATTGTGTCACACCTCCCGGTAAAGTCTTTTCTCGATTATATATTTTTCTACTGGT
>WVXK01000062.1:135652-164459 GCA_011773515.1 Deltaproteobacteria bacterium | reverse complement strand
GAGCCTGTTGATCTTGAGCAAAATGATGCCCTTTTTTTGATCGGTGGTTATCCAGTCGCTTGCAGGAGTGGGAAAGTTTCTTTTTACGTTTTCGATCTTTATCGGGCCGAGTGTCTTTTCCACTTCATCGAAGCTGTCTTTGTCCACAAAGCCGGGGCGGGGGAGCACCACAAGGTTTGCGAGTGAGAGCACATCCTCGAATCTGTGCCACGTGTTGATTTCCAGGAGGGAGTCCGAACCGATTATCAATGTGATGGGCGTCTTTTTGAACTTATTCCCGAAATGGGAAACCGTGTTTACGGTGAATGATGGTTCGCCCGAATCGAGTTCGTATGTGCTCACCTCTCCGAAACCAAGATCCTGCACGGCCAGCCGGACCATCTGCAGCCTGTCTTTCCCCGGTGACTGGATGAGGTGAGTCTTGTGCGGAGGCGTTCCGGAAGGGACCAGGAAAATTCTCTCGAAGTCGACTGCTTCCCTGGCCTCGATGAGCCCTCTCATGTGGCCTATGTGAATCGGGTCGAAAGTTCCACCGAAAATAGCTACCATCTTCATCCTATTTCAGCCTGATCTGGCCATCACCGAAGGCGATAAATTTCGTTGTCGTCAGCTCTTCGAGGCCCATAGGGCCAAAAGCGTGCATTTTTGTCGTGCTTATCCCGATTTCCGCGCCAAGGCCCAGCTGGTAACCGTCGTTGAACCTGGTTGACGCGTTCGCCAGTACCAGGGATGAGTCTACCTCCCGAACGAAACGCATCGCCCTCTCGTAGTTCTCCGTGACGATGGCGTCCGTATGGTTCGAACCGTGCTCCCTGATGTGGGCTATGGCCTCGTCCATGGAAGATACCACCTTCACGGCAAGAATGAGGTCGAGAAACTCTTCTCCCCAGTCCTCCGGTACTGCACGTTTTATGTTCTTGAGGGTCTTCACCGTTTTTTCACAGCCGCGCAGTTCGACGCCATTTTCCTCCATCGCCCGGGCGAGGGAAGGCAGAAAAGTATCGGCCATGTCGCTGTGTACCAGGAGCGTCTCCATGGCGTTGCAGACACCGGGGCGCTGGACTTTTGCATTCAGGCTGATGGAGAGAGCCTTGTCAGCTTCTGCGCCGCTGTCTATGTAGACGTGGCATACACCCTTGTAGTGTTTGATCACGGGGATTCTTGAATTTTCAGCGACCTTTCTGATCAGCGCCTCCCCCCCGCGCGGGATGATCAGGTCTATGTAATCTTCCAGCATGAGCATCCTGTCGATGAGTTCCCGGTGCGTATCGGTTATCATGGAGATCCCCTCTTCGGGAAGGCCGCTCTCCTTCAGCCCCTTCCTTAAGATATTTGCAATGGCTATGTTCGAATGAATTGCTTCTGACCCACCGCGCAAGATAATGGCATTCCCGGATTTGATGCATAACCCCGCGGCGTCTGCCGTTACGTTTGGCCTCGATTCATAGATTATGCCGATCACGCCAAGGGGTATCCTCATTCTCCCCACGAGCAAGTCGTTGGGCCTTCGCCACATTTTGACGACCTCCCCGACGGGGTCGGGCAGATTTACCACTTCACGCAGCCCTTCTGACATCTGTGAGATTCTCCCCTCGTTGAGGAGCAGCCGGTCGAGCATCGCCGAGCTCAGGCCCTTGGATTTCCCGAAATCTATGTCCTTTTTGTTTTCCTCGATTATGGAATATGCCTCCTTCTCGAGGAGGTCGGCCATGGCCTCCAGTGCGCTGTTTTTCTCTTTGCTGCTTGCGTTTGCGATTGTATGTGCTGCCTGCTTCGCTTTTCTGCCAATTTCCTCGAGGTCGAGGGCATTTTTTAGCGTTTCCATAGGTTACCTCCGTTTGCTAAAGGGGAAGTATGGTGAGGTTGTCAGCGTGGACTGCCTCTTCGGGGATCTTTTTCCGAAACATCATCCTGATCTCGTGGGATTTTTTCCGCTTGATCCTGCTGATCGTCTCACTGTCGATTGCCGCGATACCCTTCGCGAAAACGCTCCCCTCCGGATCTGATATGGCGATAGGATCGCCTTTCTTGAACTTACCTTCAACTTCAATTATACCCGAGGGAAGCAGACTTTTATGTTTTTCCACGAGAGCTTCCTTCGCCCCGATATCCACCATTATCGTTCCACGGGGTTTCAGTGCGTAGGCCAGCCAGTATCGCCTGCTTTTGACCTTTTTCTTGGAAGGGAAAAACAGGGTTCCCAGGTCCTCCCCATCGAGTATTCTCATGAGGAAGTCTTTTCCCCTGTGTCCACTGATAATCACGGGTATGCCGAAAAATGAAGCCATCTGGGCGGCCTGGAGCTTGGATTTAATCCCGCCGATGCCAAGCGGGCTCCTCTTTTCCTTCTCGGCGAGTTTCCAGATCTTTTCGTCAACTTTTTCAACGATAGCGATCCTCTTTGCGTTTTCGTGCCGGGTGGGATCCCGGTCGAAGAGCCCTTCCGACTCGGAAAGCATTATCAGAAGGTCTGCGCCGACGAGATCAGTGACACGGGCTGCGAGTGTATCGTTGTCGCCCACCTTTATTTCCTCTGTGGCTACCGTGTCATTTTCGTTGATAACCGGTATTATGCCGTTTTCCAGAAGCGATTCGATCGTATTCCTCGCGTTGAGAAAGCGCCCTCTTTCCTCGAAGTCGTCGTGGGTGAGCAGAATCTGGGCGACATTTTTCCCGTACTTTCCAAATTCACGGGAATAGTAGTACATGAGAAGCGGCTGTCCGACGGCAGCGGCTGCCTGCTTTAAAACGAGCTTCCGCGGTTTTTCCGTAAGTCCGATCTTTTCCTTGCCCGCAGCCAGGGCGCCCGAGGAGACGATGACGCACTTGACGCCGGAGGATTCCAGAGTGATAACCTCTCTTGCGATTTTTCTCAGGAAATTCTTCTTCAGGTTCGAATTCTCGTCGGCAAGCAGAGCACTCCCGATTTTTACGATCACTCTTTTCGGTCGGAGGTTGTGGAAAAAGACTTTTTTTACTTTCTCGATATCACTTTTTCCTTTCATTTCCGATTACCTCGGTCAGTCGCTTTAAAAGCTGTTCTACGCCCTCGCCTGTTGCAGCCGATATCATCATCACATTCTCACGGGGAAAGCCGATATTATCAAGGGCAAATTTCGCATTTTCCCGTGCCTCGGGCAGGTCAATCTTGTTGAGGAGGATCAGCAATGTCCTCTCCTGCATGGAGGGATCATATTGTTCGAGTTCCCCTGTTATGACCTCTGTGTCTCCACGGATCGCTTCAGTTCCCCCGGAGGCGTCTATGATGACAATTATGATCTTTGTCCTCTGGAGATGTTTGAGAAATCTCGTGCCCAGGCCGGCACCCGTGCTGGCCCCTTCGATTATTCCCGGTATCTCGGCAACGACGAACTCTCCAAAATCCTTGTACCTCACCACGCCGAGAACGGGAGCGAGGGTGGTGAAGGGGTAGGCGGCTACTTTCGGCCTCGCACGTGATATCTTTCGTATGAGCGTTGATTTTCCCGCGTTCGGCTTGCCGACGATGCCCACCGAAGCGATAACGAGGAGTTCCAGCTTGAGTACCTTTTCCTCTCCCTCCCCCCCACTTTCAGCGTAATCCGGTGCTTGGTTCGTCGATGTGGCGAAATGTGCATTGCCCCGCCCGCCTTTTCCTCCAAGGGTGACGGTATATTGAGTATCGGCCGCGGCAAGGTCAGCGAGAACGGCGCCTGTTTCACCATCCCTGATCAGGGTTCCTTCCGGCACCTGCAGGATGAGGTCGGCGCCCTGTTTCCCGTGCTGCTTTTTTCCCCTTCCGTGCTGTCCCCGTTTGGCGACGTATGCTTTTTTGTACTTATAATCGAGGAGTGTGGAAAGGTGTTTCGAGGGCTTCAGGATTACGTGTCCCCCGCGTCCGCCGTTTCCCCCGTCCGGACCGCCACGGGGAACGAATTTTTCCCTTCGGAAAGAGATACATCCATTCCCGCCTTTCCCTGACCTGACACGAATGAGAGCCTCATCGACAAAGTGCATCGAAGTGGATTAAAAGGAAGCGGCGAGAACGGAGACCTTTTTCTTTGTTTTACCCAGCCTTTCGAATTTAATGATTCCGTCTATGAGGGCAAAGATCGTGAAGTCTTTTCCCAGCCCCACGTTTGACCCCGGGTGGACCTTGGTCCCTCTCTGCCTGATTATGATACTCCCTGCCTTGACGAACTGGCCGTCGTGTCTCTTCACGCCGAGCCTTTTCGACTTGGAATCCCTGCCGTTTCTCGAACTTCCCACACCCTTTTTATGAGCCATGGTGTTACTCCTTTGAGGACGGGAGGGTGATTTCTTTCACCTGGATATCGGTGTGCAACTGCCTGTGTCCTCTCTTTTTGTGCGACCCTTTTCTCCGCTTGTACGTATAGACGATTATCTTCTTCCCTTTTCCCTGACCGAGGATGTCACACTTCACGGAAGCCCCTTCTACGTAAGGTTTCCCGACTATGATATCGTCGTCCTTTTTTACCATGAGCACGTTTTGCAGTTCGATCTCGTCTCCCACGTTACCGTCTATCTTCTCAACCTTGACTCTGTCCCCCGGGGAAACGAGGATCTGCTTCCCACCCGCTTTGACGATTGCGTACATGGTTCTGGTGCCTCCTGAAGCAAAAGATAATCCTCAGAACTAAATATAATAAAAATTTCTTTTCCAATTGTCAATTCAAATTAGCTTCCCCCGAATATTCTTTACAGCCACAGGTAAAAAGCGGCCGGCCAGGACGTGATATAATCGTCTCAGAGCGGTGAAAGCGGAGGATCTCCCATGAACGATGTGATCATTGTCGGCGGGGGGCCGGGCGGCCTTTTATTCGGCCATCTTTTTCAGCAGAATGACGTCAAATATCTCATTCTCGAGAAAGAATCCATCGGCAACTCATTCCGCAAGATGAGACCGAACATGGTACTCCTCTCCCCCGCCATACCCGGTACTGACTGGACATCTTTAACGCTCAAGCAACCGATATGGGCTATCGACGGCGTGAGCAAACCCTATCCGACGAGGGATGATTTTGTCTGCTATCTCGAACGGTTTGCCGTGGACAACGCGCTGGATGTCAAGGAGCACACCCCGGTAGAGAGCGTTCAAAGGGACGGAGGATCCTTCAAGGTGGTGTGCGGAGATGGTGCGTATCATTCCAAATACGTGGTTCTCGCCACGGGTTTTTACGCAAAGCCGAGGTATCCCGGGATCCCGGGCATAGAAGGCAATCCCTACGTAACGCACTACGCAAACTTTTTCGGCTGCATGGCCTATCAGGGGAAGAAGGTCCTCGTCGTGGGCGGGGGCAACTCGGCTGCAGAGATAGCCATTGAGCTTTCGGGTGTCTGCGATGTTACACTCAAGACACGGGGCCCGCTCAGGTTTTTCTCGGAGACAGATGACCTCGGTGATATTCGCGGTTTCTCGGAGAGTGTCCTCAAGGAGCTGATACGGTTCAATATCATAAAACACGTTATGGACTCTGATATTCGTGGGTTCGAGGGTGATACGGTAATCTTTGAATCGGGTAAATCAAAACGATTCGACAAGATAATCCTGGCAACGGGGTTTTTGCCCGATTTCCCGCCGTTGAAGGATATGGAGATCAAGTGCGGTAACAACGGCGTCCCCCTCATTACAAAAGGGGGAGAATCCGTCTCAGCAGAGGGGGTCTTTTTCGGTGGTTCTCTCGCCATGTTTCACTCCCGCTGCAGGTTTATTCACGGCTTCAGGAATGAGGCGGAGAAGGTCGCGTGGAAAATATTCGACAGATTGTAACCCACCACGTTTCCCCCCGATGGCCGATCGGCTTCCCTCTCACCGCTTTTCCCTCCGGGAAGAAAAGAGAACGCTCCCGGTGGGTATCAAGGAAACGTTTCTTTGATTCCGCTTACCTGCCTCTTTGGTCGAGAAAGCGGTAGTGCGTCGCCTCGGCGACATGAATTGGCGATACCCTCTCCTCCTCTTCGAGGTCGGCGATGGTCCGGGCGATCTTCATTACGCGGTGTATCGCCCTTGCCGTGAGGTGAAGCTTTTCCGATGCATCGACAAGGAGCCTCCTGCCCTCGCGGGTTATCCCGATCGCATCATCGAGCACGTTTGAGGGGACGGAGGCATTGGTGGAAACCATGAAGGTTGCAAGCCGCTTCTTCTGAATTTTTCTCGCTTCCTCCACCCGTTTTCTAACCGTACCGGAGTCCTCCACCCCCTTCGCTGGGCAGGGTGAGATTATGTCGAGCCTTGGCGGCGGAAGCATCTCGACCTGCATGTCGATCCTGTCCATCACCGGCCCGCTCAGCTTTTTTCTATATCTGACAATGTCGGTGTGCATGCAGGTGCAGAGTTTTTCGGGGTATCCGAAGTTCCCGCAACCACAGGGATTTGTCGTTGCGATGAGCGAAAACCGTGCCGGGAATGTGAAGCAGAACCGTGATCTCGTTATGACCACCTTGCCCGATTCAAGGGGCTGCCTGAGCGCTTCGATCACATCGCGCCGGAACTCGGGGAACTCGTCGAGAAAGAGAACGCCGTTGTGTGCAAGGGTGGTCTCACCGGGGCAGGGAGGGTTGCCGCCGCCAATCATACCGGCATATGAGACGGAGTGGTGTGGAGCCCGGAATGGGCGTTCGGTGATTATGTCCCGGGATTCCTCCCCGCGGTACAGGGAGTGAATTTCATTGATCTCTATCAGTTCTCTCTCATCGGGGGGAGGGAGGATTGTGGTAATTCTCCTCGCGAGCATTGTCTTTCCCGTTCCGGGAGGCCCTATGAATATCAGGTTGTGCCCTCCGGCGGCTGCGATTTCGAGCGCTCTTTTCGCCGCTGCCTGCCCCGTAACGTCGGAAATGTCGATAAGCGCTTTGTCCTCGGTCTTTCCCTGCCCGGCGCCGGGCGGTTGGAGGGTATCCCACCCTTCGGTTCTATTGAGAAAGGACGCGAGCTCCGAGAGGCAGGAGACGGGAACGATCTCTATGCCCGATATTAGGCAGGCCTGAGAGAAATTTTTCGACGGCAGGATTATCCCGCTGAGGCCCAGTTTCTTTGCAAGGTAAGCCTGGGAAACGATTCCCTGGACGGGCTTGATGGTGCCATCGAGCGAAAGCTCTCCGGTGATGAGGTATTTGTTGGCCATATCCATGCAAACCTGGCCGGTTGCAGCGAGCAGGGCGGTGGCGACGGGGAGGTCGAGGAGACTGCCCTCCTTTTTTATGTCTGCGGGAGCGAGGTTGACGATTATCCTCTTATCGGGGAAAGAGAACCCGGAATTCCTCAAGGCTGTCCTGATCCTGTCCCTGCTCTCCTTCACGCTCGAACCGGGAAGGCCGACGACCGTGTGATTGAACATGCCCGGAGAGACGTCGACTTCGACGTCAACCCTGATTGCCGAGACACCAAGTATGACAGACGTTACTGCTTTCACCAGCATATCTCTTGCCCGTTGCCTGTTGTTACGACGGGATGTGGTATTGCAAGGAGGGGACCAGATAGTAACGCTTGTATTTCATATGGTTAGGGGGAGGGTTAAATGGTTTGGGAGTCAAAGCCGAACCGTCGGGACGATAACCGTACTTTTTACCTTCACAACCGGTAAATTAACCGGTTGATGTGAAAATACGATAGTGATAAGTTATACTATCTGTCAATCGCACATTTCTGTCTCGTAAGCAGGGATATCTCCAAAGGAGGGTAAAACCATGTCCAAGATGGCAGTATCAAACGAACTTCTCGATATGCTGAACAGGGCGGTTGCCCGGGAGCTTCAGGTTTCTATCCAGTACATGTGGCAGCACGTCCTGTGGAGCGGTGTGAAGGGTTTTGCCGTGAAAGATGAGCTGAAAAAGATTGGAATTGTGGAGATGAAGCATGCAGAGGCAATAGCCGAAAGGCTCGCCTATCTTGGAGGAATCCCAACGACAAAGCCCGCGCCGATTTTTGTGGGAGAGAACCTGAAGGAGATGATCGAGAGGAACAAGGCCGATGAGGAGGGTGCCATCGAGCTTTACAAGGCGATAATCAGGAAGGCGAGGGAAGAAGGCGACGAAACCACGGAGAAGTTGTTCAAAGATATTCTTCAGGACGAGGAGGACCACCACGATACATTTGCGGGTCTCCTCGAAGGTGGCGATCTCTGAATAGAGGTATTATTGTGTCAGGATCGAAAAGAGGGGCACTTCCATGTGCCCCTTTGCTATATCCCTTCGCTGTCGCTACATCATCAGGAACGGCTCTCCCGGTGCATGTAAACCCGCTTCCCGGAGACCGGCTTTTCTTGAGGTGGCCCGTTCGCTAAGGTAAAAGTTTGAAGTCTATGGCGGTTTTTCTCCAGGGTGAGTAGAAACCGGGAAATCGTGGGCAAAATAAAAAAACCCCTTATGAGAAATGAGTTTGGGACCAATGAATCGCAAACGACACCATTTTAAAACGGAAATCTAAAAATAGTGTTTTATTGGAGCACTTTCATTATTGATATTGGTTTGTAATAGTAATTTTTCTTGACTAGCATCCCATTATCATTTACCTTAAGAGATAAATACGAAGTGAAACAATGTTTATTTTTTATATTGTTAACATTCATCAGGGAGGATGGGGAACATACCAATAAGCATTTCCCGGTCAGGTACTTTACAGAAAAAACAGCCATTTTCCATTTATAAAGAGGGTCTGATAACAAAAAGTACACAACGATAATCCGGGACGGGCTATGAGAATTCGGTCATATGGAAAGCCTGTCCTGAACGGGTAATAACCTGCGTTAAGGAAATATATTTTGACACTGCACCTGCCTCTCAGGGAAGTGAAAATCAGCCCCACACTTGTTCAGGAAGTTCGTAAGTATGGAAATTTCGATGTAAATGGCTGTTATAACTGTGGTAGTTGCACGATCACTTGCGACATCTCAAGTGATTCGGCATCGTTTCCCCGCAGGTCTATTCAGTATGCCCTGCTTGGGATGAGCGATCCGTTGATCGAAAGCCTGGAGCCATGGCTCTGTCAGGACTGCGGGGATTGCTCCATAACCTGCCCTCACCAAGCGGAGCCGAGAGAGTCGTTCGCATCTTTGAGGAGATATTTGGCAGGACGGTATGACTGGACTGGTTTGTCCTCGAAGATCTACCGGTCGAAAGCTTGGGCCATCGGAACGATGGTGTTTACAGGATTGTTGGTCCTGATTTTGATAGCAGCGTACCATCTTTTCATCCTGGGGATGACTTTTTCTGATTTTACATCCGATCCCGTTGGATTTGAACATATGTTCGATACGATCACGTACGTAACGCTGGCTGTCATATTCATTCCCCATTTTGTTTTGATATCCAACGGGTATAGAATGTACCGGTTCACCATGGCCGGTAAGGGGAGTGGAAAAATACCCCCGTCCCTGTATCTGTCCGAAGCAAAGGATATTTTCCTCCATGTTTTTACACAAAAACAGATGAGAAAATGCCCCGATCAACTGCGAAAGGTTCGGTGGCTCAAGCACTTGATAATAGCTTCGGGATGTGCTCTCATGATTATCCTGCTCGTTTTTTTCCTGCGCTGGTTTCAAACAGATAATCTGTATCCCATATATCACCCACAGAGATGGCTTGGCTACATAGCAACTGCTTCACTGATTTACGTGAGCGTGGATATTTTGATGGGGAAGATAAAACAAAGGGGGGAGCCACATGAGTTTTTGGAGCTCCACGACATTACCTTTCCGGTATTGTTACTCCTTACAGCGCTGAGCGGCATAGCGGTACATTTCCTGCGATATGGGGGCTATGAGCTAGCTGCCCACTGCGCCTACGCAATTCATCTGTCAATTGCTGTTCCCCTTTTAATTATTGAGCTCCCCTTCGGGAAATGGGCACAAATGTTCTTCCGCATCCTGGCGCTTTTCTTTCAATCGGTGAGGGAAAAAGCGGATGAAAACACAGTATCAGAGGAAGATCTGGAGGCAGCATGAGGGATGAAAAAAAGGGGAATAAGGTTGGAGCTGCCATGGTCCTTGGTGGGGGTATAGGTGGGATGGAAGCGGCGCTCTCTCTTGCGGAATCGGGGATAAAGGTCTACCTGGTAGATAGCAATGCCTCGATCGGAGGGGTTATGTCTCAGCTGGATAAGACCTTTCCCACGAACGATTGTGCCATGTGCACTATGGCACCCAGACTCGTATCGATCGGGAGGCACAAAGATATTGAGATTCTCAGCATGTCGGCAGTTGAGGTAATCAAGGGTGAGCCGGGGAATTTTACCGCAATAATCAATAAGAAATCCCGTTACGTAAACGAGGAGAAATGCACAGGCTGCGGGTCCTGTGTTTCAAACTGTCCCACGAGAAAGATTGTACAACCCGTGGAAAGCGAAAAAATTGTTTTAGATCAGCAGTTTAGGGAAGAAGTTTTGGGGATACTGGAAAAACACAAAGGGAGAGAGGGCCTTCTGATGCCCATACTCCAGGATATAAACGCTACCTTTAACTACCTGCCTGAAAATGTGTTGAAATATGTCGCCCAGGAAACCGGCTATTCCCTGTCTCATATATTAAAGATCGCGACATTCTATGGTGCCTTCAGTACAGTGCCGAGGGGGAAAAATATAATTTACGTCTGTACGGGAACTACCTGTTATGTGCGGGGGAGCGAGAGGCTCATGGAAAAATTCAGCGATATCCTCGGAATCGATCCGGAAGAGTCGACACCGGATATGAATTTTACCCTCACATCGGCAAGGTGTATAGGCTGTTGCGGTCTTGCCCCTGCGGTAATGATAGGCGATGAAGTTCACGGCAGGTTTACCAGCAGGGAAATCCCCGAGATCATAAATAAATACGGGACCGGTTGATATGCCGAAGCTTACGTTAGATGAATTGAAAAAAAAGAGAGAAGAGGCAAAAAAGGGCATTTATCTCAGGGAAGGTAAATTCAAAGGGAGAATAACTGTTCATCTGGGCACGTGCGGTATTGCATCGGGAGCGAGAGATATAGTGCGTGCCTTCATTGAAGCTCTGGAGACGAATGAGTTAAAGGAGATAAAACTCATCACCTCTGGATGCGCAGGGCTCTGTTCGAAAGAACCGATGGCTACGGTAGAAATGCTGGATATCCCGCCGGTAAAGTATGGTGATCTCACCCCTGATAAGGCGAAAAAAATTATCCAGGATCATGTACTCTCCGGTGAGATAGTTACGGAATTTGCCATAGGGCTGGGATCCGAGAGGGGGATGACAGGTTGACCGTGAGAAGGCTGGAGTTGATGATCTGTGGCGGCACCGGCTGCATTGCAGGCGGGGCTTTCGGGATAAAGAATGCTCTTGAAAAGGAGATCGCCGCACAGGGGCTGGGGGGGGAAGTTGCAGTGGTGGCAACCGGCTGTAACGGTTTTTGCGGTCAGGGGCCTCTGATGGTAGTTCAGCCGGACGAGATATTTTACGGCTTTCTCAAACCCGAAGATATTCCCTTCCTGGTTCAGGAACATTTCCTCAAAGGGAGACCGGTTGAAAGACTCATGTTCGTCCCTCCTGAAGAGAAGGAACCGGTTCCCCTTTTGTCCGACATCCCCTTTTTCAGCAAGCAGGTGCTCGTGGTTCTGAGAAACAAGGGAATCATAGACCCTGAGAAGATCGATGACTATATTGCGAGAGACGGATATGCGGCACTGGAAAAGGTGCTATCGGGAGTGGACCCCCCCCATGTGGTCGAGGAAATCATCAGGTCGGGGCTGAGGGGAAGGGGCGGCGCTGGCTTCCCCGCCGGACTGAAGTGGAAGACCTGCATGGAAGAGGGAAAACATCCTAAGTTTGTGATCGCCAATTGTGACGAGGGAGATCCCGGGGCGTACATGGACAGGAGCATCCTGGAGTCAGACCCCCATTCCGTCCTCGAGGGGATGATCCTGGCCGCATACGGGATAGGCGCCGCAAAGGGATACATATACGTAAGGACCGAATATCCCCTTGCCATCAGCCGCATGAGAAAGGCGATATCCCAGGCAGAAGATTACGGTCTGGTCGGGGAGAACATTCTCGGCACAGGTTTCAGTTTCTCCATCGAGATACGGGAGGGCTCCGGCGCGTTTGTCTGCGGGGAGGAAACCTCTCTCATTCATTCAATCGAGGGGGAAACTCCCGAACCAAGGCAAAGGCCTCCCTTTCCCGCAAAGGAAGGGATATGGGAGTGCCCCACGGTCATAAATAATGTGGAAACTCTGGCAAATGTCCCTGTGATCATACATCGCGGTGCGGACTGGTTCAAAACGATAGGGACCGATTTAAGCAGGGGCACGAAGATATTTTCCCTGGTCGGAAAAGTGAATAACACAGGTCTGATAGAGGTTCCCATGGGAATAACTCTTCGGGAGATTGTCTATGATATCGGGGGAGGGATACCCGATAACAATAAACTCAAGGCTGTTCAAACGGGAGGTCCATCTGGTGGGTGTATACCCTCGAGCAGCGTAGATTTGCCCATCGATTATGAAAGTCTGAAAAACGTGGGTTCCATGATGGGCTCTGGCGGGATGATTGTCGTGGATGAAGATACCTGCATGGTGGACTTTGCGAAATATTTCATCCAGTTTACCAATGACGAGTCGTGCGGAAAATGCACGACCTGCAGGGATGGAAGCGAGGCATTACTTGAGATACTCACGAGGATATCTGAAGGAGAGGGACAGGAAGGAGACATTGAATTCCTCGAAGAGCTTTCCAAGGTTATAAAGGACGCTTCCATGTGCGGTCTCGGTGCGACCCTTCCGAATCCAGTTCTCTCCACGCTTCAATATTTCAGAGAAGAATATGAAGAGCACATAAAGTACAAAAGGTGTCCCGCCGTGGTGTGCAGAGGGATAATTTCTTCTCCCTGCCAATACATGTGCCCGTTGAAAACGGATGTTCCCGCATATCTCGGGTTAATAGCAAAGGGTGAGTTCGAAGAGGCTCTCGAAGTTGTGCGTATGACAAACCCCCTCCCCACAATATGTGGGAGGGTATGCTGGGCTCACTGTGAACTGAGGTGCCGCGCAAAGGAAACGGGTGATGCGATTGCGGTGAAAAATTTAAAACGCTTTTTATCGGACAGGGAAATAAGGTCTGGTGTTGCCCTCAAGGCCCCCCCTTTCCCAGGAAAAAAATTCGATGAAAAAATTGCTATCGTAGGTTCGGGTCCTGCAGGACTGACTGCGGGTTACTACCTTGCCCAAAAAGGGTACGAGGTGAAAATATATGAAAAATTACCTGTAGCCGGAGGCATGCTGGCAACTGGAATCCCCGACTACAGGCTACCGAAAGACCTACTCCAGATGGACATAAAGTCGATCGAGGAGGCAGGAGTTTGCATTGAAACGAACTCTCCAGTTGAAAATGTCGATGCCTTAATGGACAAGGGCTACAAAGCCGCACTCGTAGCGGTGGGGGCACACGAAAACAGGAAGCTCGGGATTCCGGGTGAAGACGCCGAAGGGGTGAGAGACCCCATCGCCTTTCTCCGGAGCGTGAACTTGGAAGAAGAGGTCTCATCAATAGGTGAGAAGGTAGGTATTGTCGGCATAGTGGGAGGGGGAAATACGGCGTTCGATGTGGCGCGAACCGCCCAGCGCCTGGGTGCAAAGGAAGTATTCATACTTTACAGAAGAACCCGCGAAGAAATGCCGGCAATTGAGGAGGAGATCGAAGCCGCGCTTGAAGAAGGGATCAAAATAGAATATCTGGCCGCCCCGACAAAAATCATCAAAGAAGAGGGGAAGGTGAAGGCTGTTGAACTTATCCGCATGAAACTGGGCGAACCGGATGCCTCCGGAAGGAGAAGGCCCGTGCCCATTGAAGGCTCGGAATTCATTTTGGAACTGGATTCTCTCATCCCGGCGATATCACAAGATCCCGACCTTTCACTCATCCCGGAGGAGCACGTGATCAAGATATCCAGAGAGAACACAATAGAGGTCCATGGGGAGACCTTTATGACGGATAAAGAGGGGATCTTTGCCTGCGGAGATGCCGTTACCGGTCCGTCCGATGTTACGACCGTGATGGCAAGTGCGAAAATCGCCGCCGAATCGATTCACAAGTATCTGCGAGGGGAAGAGGTAAAGAGGGAATATGAGCCGGTCAGCCCATCGGTTGTCGTAGAGCCGATCAGGATAGAGGAAGAGATGGTGAGGGTATCGCGGGTTGAGATGCCAAAACTCATGGTGGAACAGAGGAGTGGTAGTTTCCAGGAAGTCGAGATCGGATACTCGAAAGATATGGCAGTGGAGGAGGCCAGGCGCTGTCTTCGGTGCGACTGGGATGTCAGGAGATTGTTAAAGGGAGGGAAGGAAGAGAGGGAAAGCGAGCAGGACGCCATGAGGATCCAGGGTTCGCGACACTGAAGTATTTGTAAAACAGGGATGTAAGGAGGGTACTTGACGGCAGAGAACGGAAAAGGAAGGGGTGTGAAGGTAACCGCAGTGTTTAAATTGAACCACCCCGACATGAAACCCATGGGCGATGTCGATGGGACGATGGTGTGCATGAGGGCGACCCATCCCCACGTCGGCTTTTTATACGAGTATGTAATAACCGATGGTCAGGGCGACACATGATTCGACTCACCATAAATGATCAATTGCTCCACGTGGACGCAGGCACCCGGTTGCTTGCTGCCGTCGAGAAGCTGGGCATCAAAGTTCCAACCCTCTGTTACCACAAGGCTCTTACCCCCTATGGTTCCTGCAGGCTGTGCGTGGTGGAGGTCCACCCTCCGGGAGGGGAACCGATTCTTAAGACGTCCTGCTCCAACCAGGTCACGGATGGAATAAAAGTGTTCACCGATACCGGGAGGGTGGCGGCTGCGAGAAAGATTGTTGCAGAACTTCTCCTGGCCAGATCCCCTGACTCCGATGTGGTCAAGAGGATCGCCTCTGAGCTGGGGGTAACGGATACGAGGGTACGGAAAAAATACGATGACTGCGTGTATTGCGGCCTCTGTGTCAGAATGTGCGAGGAGAGGATGGGGAGGAGCGCGATCGGGTTCTCGGGAAGGGGACCCGGAAAGAAACTCGAACCCCCCTTCGGGAAGCACAATGAAAGGTGCTGGGTTTGCGGTGCCTGCGACTTCATATGTCCTGTGGGGAAAAAGGTCTTTTCATTGACAACTGAAACCGTGCCGATACCGATACTGAACCCCTACAATATGAACCTGAATGACAGGCCATCCGTCTACATCCTCTATCCGCAGGCGGTCCCGAACAAGCCGGTGATCGATAAAGACCATTGCATCCATCTGAATTACGAAGCCTGCGGTATATGTAAGGAGGTTTGTGAGGCAGAGGCGATCGATTTTGAGCAGGAGGATGAAAAGGTCGAGGTGAACGTGGGCGCAGTAGTCCTCTCGCCCGGTTTCGAGGTTTTCGATGCCACACGCAAGGAGGAATTGGGGTACGGGAGATATCAGAACGTGGTGACGGCACTCGAGTTCGAGAGGATACTCTCTCCCTCAGGGCCCAGTGCAGGGGTGGTGAAAAGACCTTCTGACGGTAAAGTGCCCGATAAAATAGCATTTTTGCAGTGTGTGGGCTCCAGGGACGCAGAGAGTGATTACTGTTCCTCCGTGTGCTGTATGTACGCCACGAAGGAAGCGGTCATCGCGAAAGAGCACGTTGGGGATAACTTGCAGTGTGACATATTTTTCATGGATATCAGGGCCTTCGGAAAGGGATTCGAGACCTACTTCAACATGGCCAGAGAACTGGGCGTAAACTACATCAGATCCCGGATTCCGACCGTTTTGGAGAATCCCGAATCGGGGAACCTGATGATCACCTACCTCGACGAAAGGGATCGAAAAAGATCCCGTGAATACGACATGGTCGTTCTGTCCGTTGGTATGCGACCGCCCAAGACGGTGTCGGATATCGCACAGAAGTTTGGCCTGACCCTCAACGAGTACGATTTCTGCCCCACATCTCCCTTCAATCCCGTAGAGACCGGTGGGGATGGAATATTCGTTGCGGGGCCGCTCACGGAGCCGAAGGACATACCGGAAACGGTTATGCAGGCTTCTGCGTCCGCCTCGAAAGTCCTCTCCCTCTTGAGTGACGTGAGGGGAAGCTTGATTCTTCCCCGTGAATATCCCCCCGAGATAGACGTGGGCGGACAGGAACCGAGAGTAGGAGTTTTCGTGTGCCACTGCGGAACGAATATCGCAGCTGTGGTGAGCGTACCCGAAGCGGTGGAGTACGCTCGGACTCTTCCGAATGTCGTCTGCGCCGAGAACTTCCTCTATGCCTGTTCCAACGATACTCAGGAGATGATCAAGGAAAAGATCGAGGAACATGGTCTGAATCGCATAGTAGTCGCTGCGTGCACCCCCAGGACCCACGAGCCCCTGTTCAGAAATACCCTCAGGGAGAAGGGCCTCAACCCATATCTTTTCGAGATGGCAAATATCCGGGATCAGTGCTCATGGGTTCACATGCACGAGCCTGAGAGGGCGACCCGAAAATCGGGAGACCTGATCCGCATAGCGGTATCGAAGGCCAGGTTACTGGAGCCCTTGCAGAAAGGTTCCGTGAAGGTAATAAAATCCGCACTGGTAATAGGTGGGGGACTGTCAGGTATGACGGCGGCAATGGAGATTGCGGGGCAGGGATTCCCCGTATTTCTGATCGAAAAGGAGGAGGTACTTGGTGGGAACCTGAGACATATACACTACATGCCAGGCGAAGAGAACCCGGCCGATGAGCTCAGCTCATTGATCGCCAGGGTGATGGAGCATGAAAATGTATCGGTTTTCAGCAACGCGGAAGTAGTTCACGCAGAGGGCTCCATAGGTAATTTCAGGACGAAAATCAGGCATGGGGAGAGGGAAGAGGAGCTCGAACACGGGGTAATTATCATCGCAACGGGGGCGAAGGAGTATGTGCCGGTGGAGTACCTATACGGCCAGGACGAGCGGGTGTTGACCCAGGTTGAACTCGAGGGAAAGCTGGCAAGTTCAGACGGGGCGTTTTTAGGGACGGGTGGAGCGAATGGAAGAGGGAAGACCCTGACCATGATCCAGTGCGTTGGATCCAGGGACGAGGAAAGACCGTACTGCTCGAGGTTGTGCTGCATGGAAGCTGTGAAAAATGCCCTTGTGGTCAAGCAGAAGTCCCCCGGTACGAGCGTGTATGTCCTCTACAGGGACGTTCGGACCTATGGGTTCCGGGAGAGGTTTTACACGGAGGCCCGGAGGAAGGGAGTGGTATTCATCCGGTACGATGAGGAGAGAAAACCCCGAGTGCAAAAGGATGGGCAGGGGCTATATGTGAAGGTGTATGATCAGGTCCTGGGGTTGGATCTTGAAATACGATCCGATCTGGTTGTGCTTTCATCGGGGATCGTCCCGCACCGTGGAAATGAGGACATAGCCAGACAGTTCAAGGTTCCACTCAATGAGAAAGGTTTTTTCCATGAGGCACACATGAAACTGCGTCCCGTCGATTTCGCCACCGACGGGATATTCATCTGCGGGCTGGCCCATTCGGCGAAATCGGTTGGTGAGAGCGTGATTCAGGCAGGGGCGGCGGGTGCGAGGGCGGGATCGATCCTGTCGAAGGATAGCATCGAGATGGAAGCGAATATTTCTCACGTGATTGACGAGAATTGCGATGGATGCGCCTATTGTATAGAGCCGTGTCCCGCGCAGGCGATAACCCTGATTGAGTATATGTGGCAGGGTGCCGTCAAAAAGACCGTCGAGACGAATGATAGCATCTGCAAGGGCTGCGGATCCTGCATGGCGACCTGTCCGAAGAAGGGTATATTTGTGCGTGGTTTTACTCTTGAACAGATCGGGGCTCAGGTTGATGCGGCTCTTAAGTCTCCGAAGTGAGGTAAGCAGGTGGATAACAACGGATTTGAACCCCTCGTGATTGCATTTTGCTGTTACTGGTGTTCCTACGCCGGTGCTGATTTAGCCGGCGTGTCGAGGCTGCAATATCCGCCAAACGTGAGGATAATCCGTGTGATGTGTTCCGGCATGGTCCACACGAACCTGGTTATCAACGCGTTGACGAAAGGTGCCGATGGCGTGGTCATTTGCGGGTGCCACCCGGGAGACTGCCACTATCAGGAAGGGAACCTGAAGGCGAAAAACAGGGCGGAAGGAATTTATCTCTTGCTCGAAGATTTCGGCCTCGAGATGGAAAGATTCCGTCTCGAATGGATCTCCGCTTCAGAGGGGCCAAAATTTGCCAATCTCATGAATGAGTTCACCGAAGAAATAAGAAAATTGGGACCAAACCCGTATAAAACATAGGAGAACACGTGATCCTTGCAAAGATAATCGATGGGAAAAAATATATGTGGGACGGCGCAGAGTATGAGGATGGACAGGAAGCAAACAGCGTTGTGGAAACGTATAAATCTTCCGGCTTTGAGGTAATAATGATCGAAGAGGAAAGTAAATATTACGTTTTCACACGCAGGGTGGTTACCGATGTGAAGGTTGAAGGTACTCCACCAATCTAAAAAAGGAGGTGAATCATGACCGTAAGAGTAGCCGAAGAATGGTTCGCGATATGCGGAGGATGCGAGGTTACCATCCTCGATATCGGAGAGCCATTGCTGGACCTGCTGCCGAAACTTCAGTTCGTGCATATGCCCGTTCTGATGGATCACAAGATTTTCGGCCAGAGAGGGGAAAAGGAGAAGATGGAGATTCCCGAGGCGGAAGTGGGCATAATTTCCGGTGGCATCAGGAACGAGGAGAACAGGGAGCTTGCGAAGGAAATGAGGGAGAAGTGCAAAACCCTGATCGCCCTCGGCAGTTGTGCCTGTTTCGGTGGTATTCCCGCCCTGGCGAATCAGTTCACCGTTGATGAACTCTACGAGAAAGTGTACCGCGGGTCCAAGACGACTGATTCCGCGCCAAATCCGACAGATGAGGTCCCCCCTCTTACCGACAGGGTCTATGCACTGGATGAGGTTGTAGACGTTGATCTGTACATTCCCGGTTGTCCCACCGCCCCCGATATCGTGGCGGAGGCGATCACTTCTCTCCTCCAGGGCAAAGCGTTCGAGCTTCCCGAGAGGAGCGTATGTGACGACTGTCCGGTCAAGAGGGAGGAAAAGGCGGACATATCCCTGAAGAGGCCTCTCGAGCCCATTATACCGATGGACGCGAAACTGGAGGAATCCCGGTGTTTCATGGAAATTGGCTACCTCTGCCTCGGACCGGTGACGAGAACAGGCTGCGGGGGAAGCGAAAAAACACCGAGATGCGTGAAAGGGCGTATGACCTGCAGGGGCTGTTTCGGCCCGATCAGGAAGGATGCGAACCAGCTGGTCGACATGATGGGTGCCCTGACCAGTATCGGTCTCGACCCGAGGGTGATCCCGGACAGGGCGGCGACGTTTCAAAGATACGTGGGGGGCCACGGGAGGCTGAGACCACTACCAAAAAGACCATAGGAGGAGGCTTACAATGGGTGAGAAAATAGTAATTCAACCCGTCACGAGAATCGAAGGCCATGCCAAAGTGACGATTCAGCTGGACGACAGCGGCAACGTTCAGGATACCTGGGTGAACGTGATTGAGCTCAGGGGATTTGAAAAATTCTGTATCGGAAAGCCGGTAGAGGAACTGCCCAGGATCGTTACCAGCATCTGTGGCGTATGCCCCTGGTCTCATCACCTTGCGAGTGCGAAAGCGTGCGATGCAGTGTTCGGAGCCGAGATCCCGCCAACGGCGAAAAAGTTGCGGGAGCTCTGCAACAGCATCGCCTACACGGAGGAACATATTCTCCACTTCTATTTCCTCTCCGGAGCGGATTTTGTGATGGGCCCCGATGCTGAGTATTCGGTGAGAAATGTGATCGGAATCGCCGAAAAACTGCCGGATGTGGCGAAAACGGTGGTCAGGTGCAGAAAGCTCGGAGGGAAAATGCTCGAAATCGTTTCAGGTAAGGCCATACACCCCGTTACAGCCGTTCCGGGTGGATTCAGCAAGCCACTTACCCCCGAAGAGAGAGACCAGTTGAAGCCCATGGCTCAGGAAATCCTCGAACTCGCGAAGTTCAGCATCGATTACGCGAAGAAGAGCGTATTTCCGCAATATCTCGATGCGGTGAAAACGCTGGGGGTTATTGAGACGGGATTTCTCGGAACGGTGAAAGAGGACGGGGCTCTTGACCTCTACGACGGAATATTGAGAATGATGACATCCGATGGACAGTTCGAGGAGTTCACCTACGATCAGTACACGGACCATATCGCGGAGCACGTGGAGTCCTGGACCTACCTGAAGTTCCCGTACATGAAGAAGGCGGGCAGGTTCTCCATGGACCTGGAAGAGCCCTCCGGGATTTTTCGGGTGAATTCCCTCGCCAGGCTCAATGTTTGCGACTACATACCCACGCCCCTTGCTCAGAAGGAGTTTGAGGAATTCAGGAACAGTTTCGGCAGGCCTGCTCAACTCACGCTCCTCTACCACTGGGCACGGCTCATCGAGCTTCTCTACAATGCGGAAAAGGTAGTGGAGCTTCTCGATGATCCGGAAATCACGGGCACGGATATCTGGAATGGCGTTACTCCCAGAGCTGCCAGGGGCGTTGGTTGCGTCGAAGCGCCGAGGGGGACACTGATCCACGACTATGAAACCGACGGGGACGGAATCGTCACGAACATGAACCTGATCGTTGCGACGACTCACAACAATGCGCCGATAAACATGTCCGTGAAACAGGCGGCGAAGGCTGTGATCAAGGACGGAAAATACGACGAGGGAACGCTCAACATGGTCGAGATGGCGATCCGTGCATACGACCCCTGTCTCTCCTGTGCAACGCACAATATAGACGGGTCCCTGCCGGTGAAGATCGACATCGTCGATAAGGATATGAATCGAGTTGATTCTCTTGCGAACTTTTAAGCTCCCGGATTTGGTGAAACCGTCTCGATTCACTGAATGAGATGTAAAAATAGCAGCCTGCTGAAGAGCGAGATGGTCTGTGCCTGATCGGCAGCGGCGGGGAGTAAAGTGCGATCCTTGAGATGAAAGATCAGATTCCGGAACATTTTCAGAAACCCGTCCTGGTTCTGGGATGCGGGAACAGGTTGTTCGGCGACGATGGTTTCGGTCCGGCAGTTATCGAATATTTAACCGATAACTACGTGGTTCCGGAACACGTGGCAACCGTTGATGCAGGAACGGGTGTGCGAAACATACTGTTTGATATATCTCTGGGCGAGGAAAGGGTAAAGAGGATTATCATTGTAGATGCCATCGATGCGGGAAGAGAGCCGGGAGAAATCTTTGAGCTGGATATATCTGAAATTCCGCGGAAAAAGATCGACGATTTTTCCATGCACCAGCTTCCCACATCGAATTTGCTCCGGGAGCTGAAAGAGCTGCGATCGATAGATGTGAGAATAATTTCCGCCCAGGTGGAAGATATCCCCGATTCTGTGAGGCCGGGCTTATCCGAGACCCTCCTCCGTTCTCTTCCCGCTGCATGTGAAAAAATACTCGAGGAGAGTAAATAGCCATGCATGAATGGAAGATTACAGAGGCGGTTGTGGAAGAGGTGCTTAAACAGTCGAGGAATCACCGGATGCAAAAGGTTAAAAAGGTTGTTCTGTCTTATGGAGAAGAGGGAGACTTGAAAGCCGGGGAGATAGAATTCTGTTTCAAGGCTATAGCGCAGGACACAATTCTTTGCAGTGTCAATCTCGAAATAAAGAAAAGGAAAGGAGGAGGAGGGATAATAGTGGAATCCATAGAGGGAAAAAAGTGATTTTTGGGAACATTTTATTCTCTCCTTTTGAATCATCTTGGAAGCATATCAGTTGAAAATAACCGGGACCGTCCAGGGGATAGGGTTCCGGCCTTTCGTTTACCGTATGGCACAACGCTGCAGCGTAAAAGGATATGTGTCAAATACCACTGGTTCGGTTCTGATCCACGTCGAGGGGAGCGAGGCAGATATTGTAAAGTTCAAAAACCTCCTGATAAAGGAAGTCCCATCCGGTGCAGACATAGTAGATTTTCAGATGAATGCGGTTGAACCTGTTGGTTTCAGTGATTTCTGCATCGAGAAGAGCTCGGAGACCGGGGTCACCCTGATCTCGATCCCCTTCGATCTGGCCACATGCGATGAGTGTAATCGGGAGCTTTTCGATCCGGAAGACAAAAGATACCGTTACCCCTTCATAAACTGCACGCAGTGCGGTCCGAGATTTACCATCGTAGACAAACTCCCTTATGACAGAGAGAACACCTCGATGAAACGTTTCCCCTTCTGCGATGACTGTCGCCGGGAGTATGAAAACCCGATGGATAGAAGGTACCACGCAGAGCCGAATGCCTGCCCGGCCTGTGGGCCATCTCTTACGCTTCTCGACGCAAAAGGGGAAATTATCGAATCGGTTGACCCGGTAAATGCGGCTATTTCCGGTATTGTTGAAGGAAAGATCGTTGCCATAAAAGGGCTGGGTGGCTACCACCTTGCTGCGGATGCTACCAGCCCGGAAGCTGTAGATCGGCTCAGAAGACGAAAAGTGAGGGATGAGAAACCTTTTGCTGTTATGGTTCCCGATATGGAAGAGGCGGAAAAGATAGCCCGTTTGACCATGAAAGAAAAGGCGATGCTCCTATCGAAAGAATCTCCCATCCTGATCGTCGACGAGAGGAATGGCTCGCCCCTTGCGGAAAACATCGCTCCCGGGCTGGAAAGGGCAGGAATATTCGTGCCCTATACGCCCCTTCACAAATTGATCCTCTCAAAGGCGGGCAGGCCCGTCGTCATGACGAGCGGTAACTTGTCGGACGAACCTATCGTTTCAGGCAACGGGGAGGCCGAAGAGAGGCTCGGGGGAATCGCAGACCTCTTTCTCATTCACGATAGAGACGTGGTCCAGCGAACCGATGACTCGGTTGTGACGACACTTCTGGGCAAAACGTATCCTATCAGGAGGGCGCGGGGATACGTCCCTTCTCCGGTGGTCCTGAATGAGAAATTCCCCACCGTCGCGGGGTTGGGAGGTGATCTGAAAAATACGTTCTGCATCGTAAAGGAAAACTGTGCGTTTCTTTCTCAGCACCTGGGGGATATGATCCACTGGCCGGCAAGAGAGCATTACCGGACCACATTCAGCTTTTTCCTGGATTTTCTCGGGGCAGATCTGAACGCTGTCTGCAGGGACCTGCATCCCGGCTATTTTACCACCGGGATTGCAGGAGACCTGGGAGAAGCGAGGATCGTACCCCTCCAGCATCACCGGGCGCATATTTACTCCCTCATGGCAGAATCGGGATTTTCAGGAAAGGGCGTGGGAGTGGCTTTTGACGGTACCGGCTACGGTGATGACGGTGCAATATGGGGAGGGGAATTTTTCATCCTGGATGGCCTGGACCTCGAGAGAAGGGCTACGTTCGAGTATTTTTCACTTCAGGGAGGAGACTCGGCCGTAAAGGCCCCGTGGAAGAGCGCGCTGTCCCTCCTTTATCATACCTACGGGTACAAGAAGGCCATTGCGTTGGCTGAAACCCTCTTAGACAGAATTGAGCGGGAATCTTTAGAGACTGTCCTCGAGGCGATAGTAAAAGATATAAATACCGTTCCATCCTCGAGCTGTGGAAGGCTCTTCGATGCGGTCTCGGCCATTACGGGAGTCTGTCTGGAAGCCTCTTATGAAGGGCAACCTGCAATGTTTCTCGAAGGGAGGATAGAAAAAGGAGGGCGCAAGGCACCGTACTACTGGGAAGTCAAAGAGGATGGGGGAGTGTGCAAAATAGACCAGACAGGGATAATCAGGGGAGTAGTCACCGATATGGCTGGGAAGAAGTCTGCAGGGGCGATTGCCAAACGCTTTCACGATACGTTATCGGATATAATCGTATCTGTTTCCAGGGACCTTTCGAAGGAGGCAGGAGGGAAGAGTGTACTCTTAAGCGGTGGCGTGTTCCAGAATTTATATCTCATGAAAAAACTTGTTTTGAGTCTCAGAAAATGCGGACTTGAGGCAATTTTTCACAGGAGAGTTCCCCCCAACGACGGGGGCATTTCTCTGGGACAGGCTTTTTACGCTGCAAATATCACGGGAGGAAAGTGATAGATATGTGTCTAGGAATACCGACGAGAGTCATCAGCACCAGCGGTGACCTGGCAAAGGTCGAGATCGGAGGAGTAGAAAGAGAAGTGTCCATCATGCTTCTCGATGGTGTCAAGGAGGGAGATTGGGTGATTATCCATGCAGGATTCGCCATCGAGAGGCTGGATGCAAAAGATGCGGAAGAGACGCTTGCTCTCTTGAAGGAGATAGCCGATGGAGCTGAAATATCTGGATGAGTTCAGGGACCCGAGTTTTGTAAAGCCGCTCCTCAAAAAGATCGAGGAGGTATCCCGGAAAGATCCCGCAAGGATCATGGAAGTATGTGGAACCCACACTATGGCCATTTCTCGGGGGGGGATCCGCCCTCTTCTGTCCGGGATGGTAACGCTCATATCTGGACCCGGCTGCCCGGTCTGCGTGACTCCCGATGGTTTCATCGATGCCGCGATCGAACTCGGGATGAATGAAAAAGTGATGATCGCGACGTTCGGAGACATGATAAAAGTGCCGGGGAGAGGGTCTTCACTGGAGATGGAAAAGGCTCGTGGCCTCGATCTTCGGACGGTCTACTCTCCCATCGACGCCTTGAAGATCGCAGAGGAAAACCCGGGAAAAGAGGTCGTATTTTTGGGAGTGGGTTTTGAAACGACGGCTCCCTCTGTGGGAGGCGCAATAATTATGGCGGAAGAGAAGGGTATAGCAAATTTCTCCGTCCTCTCCTCCATGCGAACGGTTCCGGAGGCGATGGAA
This sequence comes from Deltaproteobacteria bacterium, assembly GCA_011773515.1. Lineage (NCBI taxonomy): Bacteria > Pseudomonadati > Myxococcota > Myxococcia > Deltaproteobacteria bacterium. The sequence goes on along the minus strand of WVXK01000062.1, from coordinate 139,662 downwards.
GCGCTTGTCCTCGATCCGGAGGTCATGATAGAGGGTTTTTTATGTCCGGCTCACGTGAGTACGATAATAGGGGCCGATGCCTACCTCCCCATAGTGGAAAGACATGGGATCCCCTGTGTCGTTGCAGGTTTCGAATACCTGGATATCTTTCTTGGAATTAACATGCTCATGAGGCAGCTTAAAGAGGGAAAGGCGAAGGTGGAGAACGAATACAAAAGAGTCGCGAGATCGGGAGGAAACCTGAAAGCGCAGGGGGTGATAGAAAAGGTTTTTGAAAAGGGTGACGCCCTCTGGAGGGGGATAGGGGTTATCCCATCTTCGGGGCTCACGATCAGGAAGGGGTATGAAAAGTTCGATGCAGAGAGGAGGTTCGGTATCAGCGTGTCCTTGGAGATGGAAGACACAGCCTGCCGGTGCGGTGATGTGCTGAAAGGAAAGATACTACCTCCTGAATGCCCACTTTTCGGTGAAAGCTGCACACCATCGGCTCCTTTTGGTCCCTGTATGGTCTCGAGCGAGGGTGCGTGCGCAGCCTATTACAAATATGGAGGCGCCTGAGGAATGCCTGAAAGGATTATCCTGTCTCACGGAGATGGAGGAAGACGGACCAGGGAGTTGATTGACAGGATATTTTTGAAAAAGTATTCCAATCCGATACTATCACCGCTTTATGATTCGGGTTTTTTGGAACTCCTTTCGGGAGATATCGCATTTACTACCGACTCATACGTCGTTACCCCCCCCTTTTTTCCGGGAGGGGATATCGGAAAACTTGCGATATGCGGAACCGTTAATGACTTGTCCGTGTGCGGTGCAAAACCGATTGCCCTATCCTGCTCCCTGATACTGGAAGAGGGGTTTCCCCTGGAACTTCTCGAAAAGATAGCCGATTCAATTGCAAAATCATCGGCTCAGTGTGAGGTTCCCGTTGTCTGCGGTGATACTAAGGTAGTAGAAAAGGGGAAAGGTGACGGGATATTCATCAACACGTCGGGGATTGGGGTCATCTCGGGAGGCTGGCGGCCCCGCCCGGAAAATATCAAAAGGGGAGATAGGGTTCTTATCACAGGCACCATGGGTGATCACGGCATAGCTGTTCTCGTTGCGAGAAAAGAGATGATGCTCAAGGGGGACATACAATCCGATGTGGCCCCGCTGTCGCCACTGTTGCTTCCCCTGATAAATAAGTTTGGAGAGAATATAAAGTTCTTGAGGGACCCCACAAGGGGCGGTGTCGGGGTAACGTTGAATGAGATTGCGGGAAACGTGACCGGAAGAATCATCCTTGACGAATCATCTCTTCCCGTGAGGACATCGGTCAGGGGGGTGTGCGAGATTCTCGGATTCGACCCTCTTTACCTCGCCAATGAGGGGAAGGCTATCATCATCGCAGATGAAAGCATCTCCTCCGAAGTTCTCCAATACCTCAAGAATAATCCTCTGGGAAAGGAATCGGCTTTAATAGGTGAAATAGGCGAAGGCGAAGGCCCGGTTATGCTTAAAACATCGCTGGGGGGGATGCGAGTAATAGATTATCCGGTGGGGGAGCAACTCCCCCGCATATGTTGATGAACGGTTCTTGAGAAAAGAACAGGTGGTGTATCGTCGGGCCTTCTATCGAGCTACTCAGTGTGGGGATCGTTTTTTTAAAGGGCAGGAAATAAATAAGGCACAACGGAAGTTTCAATATATGTTGGAGTGAACAGTTGTTTTATGGGAACGGTAACAAATAAGATTACGACCTCTCTTTCTCTATCCGTCAACGGTCCGGAAGAGTACGTGGACGCGCTGAGAGCGGGCCTGAACAGGGTTGATGCTTTTTCGCTCCTGAAAGGTTATGAGAAGATCATCGTCAAACCGAATATCGTCAACAGCAGCCCCCCTCCCGTCACGACTGATGTAAGGTGCGTTGCGGCCCTTGTGGATCTGTTGCGGGAAGCTCTGGATATGCCCATTATCGTCGCTGACGGATCGGGAGAGGGAAATACGATAAGGAATATGAAAAAAAACGGCTACGGGGATATCGGTGTCCCCCTCGTAGATCTCGACCAGCTCCCCTGCAGAATCTTAAAAGACCCCCGGGCAACCATATTGAAAGAGGTTTATCTGCCTGAATATCTCGACGGTGCAGCAGTCATCTCGGTACCTTCCGCCAAGGACCACTCGATGACGGGGGTGACCCTTGGTTTGAAGAATATGATCGGATGCCTGCCCGCCGACCATTACGGCGGGTTCTGGAGCTATAAGAAGTCCAGGCTCCACATGAGGGACATCGACGCGGCCGCTGCGGACCTGATTCTCTATCTCGAGCCTCATCTGACTGTTATCGATGGACGACTGGGTCTAAAAGGCGGGCATCTGTGGGGCACGGTACCCGACCCTCCACTCGGAAAGGTGGTTATCGGAAGAGATGTACTCGAAGCCGACGGGGAAGGAGCAAGGATTCTCGGCTACGAGCCGAAAGAGATCAGGCATCTGGTCCTGGCAGCCAGCCTGCGAAAGAAAGGTGGTTTTGCTGCAGACATATAAACCCTTCCGGGACGTTTCCACACACAAAGGACAGCGAATCCATCTCCCGGATCTATCCCCATCGGGTATCTCGTACAGAGAGCGAAAACAAACTTTGTTCTAATTTCTGTTTATTGTGATAACATAGGGCAATAATTCCCGTTTAAGTATGTGCGGCCGGGGTTTTTCCTTTCGGGGTTTTCCAGTGAAGGTTCTTCTCGTTTATCCAGAATATCCAGAAACATTCTGGAGCTTCAAATACGCACTCAAGTTTATCAGGAAACGGGCTGCATATCCGCCCCTTGGACTGCTCACCATCGCCTCCATTCTGCCCGGCGATTGGGAGATGAGGCTTCGGGACCTGAACGTTCATCCCCTGAGGGATACCGACGTAAGCTGGGCCGATATGGTATTCCTGAGTGCCATGGATGTGCAGAGGGAGTCTGCCCGTGAGGTCATCTACCGGTGCAAGAAACTCGGTGTGAAGGTCGCCGCCGGGGGCCCTCTTTTCACCTCCTGCCCTGAAGATTTTCCTGAAGTCGACCACCTGGTTCTCGGCGAAGCAGAGGTCACCCTTCACGGATTCATCCGGGATGTCGCGGAGGGGGGATGTGAGAGAATTTACCGGCCAGATGGCTGGGCCGATCTCGAGAAGAGTCCACCTCCTGCGCTGGATCTCATCGATATCGACAACTATTCCTGCATGAGCATTCAGTATTCGCGTGGATGCCCCTATCACTGTGAATTTTGTGACGTAACGTACCTGTTCGGAAATGAAGTACGGTCAAAAAGCGCCGAACAGGTTCTCCTGGAGCTTGAACGCCTCTACCAGATAGGATGGCGGGGATGTGTCTTCTTCGTCGACGATAATATCATCGGCAACAAACGAAAGCTCAAGGAGGAAATACTGCCGGTGCTCATTGATTGGATGAGAGAAAAAAGGTATCCCTTCGAGTTCATCACCCAAGCTTCGATAAATATCGCCGATGATGACGAGCTGATTCAATTGATGGTGAAGGCAGGGTTCGACGAGGTCTTCATCGGGATCGAGACGCCGGAGCACGAAAGCCTCAAAGAGGCGGGCAAATCGGTAAATCAGAACCGGGACATGGTCGAAAACGTGAAAAAACTGCACCGTCACGGTATGCAGGTCCAGGCAGGATTCATACTCGGCTTTGACAGTGACAAGGAGACGGTTTTCGAAAGGATGACCAAGTTCATCCAGGAATCTGCCATCATGACGGCGATGGTCGGCCTCCTCAATGCACCCCGGGGCACCCAGCTCTACGAGCGTCTCGAGCGGGAGGGGAGGCTCGTTTACGACTCAACGGGAAACAATACAGATTTCACCATTAACTTCATCCCCAGGATGAACGGGGATGTTCTCATGAGAGGGTACAGGGCGATCGTGGAGACGATCTATTCTCCCCCTAACTTTGCGAAAAGGTTGAAGATGTTCCTTCGGGATTACCGGCCACTCAAAGAAAAGGGAAGGATCATGA